>CADCTF010000040.1 GCA_902805655.1 uncultured Acidimicrobiales bacterium | reverse complement strand
AAGCGCAACGAGTCGGCCTATAGGCGGGGTTCTGTTCACCGGTCCCTTGCGGGTGGCCGGATCGGTGATCATCCATCTATGCGGCCTACCTGGGGACATCGGACGGGCCGCCCGTCCCCTGCTTGGCCTTGCTCCGGATGGGGTTTGCCGAGCCGCCCGGGTCACCCCGGGCGCTGGTGCGCTCTTACCGCACCGTTTCACCCTCACCTGTGCGACCCGTTGCCGGCTCGCCATCGGCGGTCTGTTCTCTGTGGCACTTTCCTGCGGGTCACCCCGACTGGCCGCTAGCCAGCATCCTGCCCTGCGGAGCCCCGACCTTCCTCGACCCGGTCGAGCTCTCGCCCCCCGAGCCGCGATCACCCGACCAACTCGCTGCCTGACCAGTGTCGCACAGCGGCCACTCGCAACCGTCGGCGCTCAGCCGATGAGGACGCGCGCGGTGGCTCGGCGGCCGGGCAGCTTCACCACCTCGATCGCGCTCGGCAGCTGCTCCTTGATCTCCGTGGCGTGGGTGACGACCAGCACCTGACGGAACCGGGAGCGCAACCGCTCGAGGGCGAGCAGCATCCGCTCCTTGCGGTCGTCGTCCAGCGGGCCGAACACCTCGTCGAGCACCAGCAAGCCGACCGCCCCGCCGGACTGGAAGCGCACCTGCTCGCTGATCGCGACCCGCAGCGCCAGGTTGGCCAGGTCGGTCTCGGACCCTGAGAAGCGCTCCATGCCGTAGGTGCGGCCGGCGTCGGTGATCTGCAACCCGTAGGTCTCGGGGTCGACCTGGAGGCGGTCGTACTCGTGGTCCGTCAGCTCGTCGAAGAGCTCGGCCGCCTGCACTGACAGCCTCGGCCCCACGGTGCCCACGATGGTCGAGCGGAACGTGTTCATGAGGTTGGCCAGGCGGCCCAGGTGACGTGCGTCCTCGGCCCGCTGGTCGAGCGCGGCGTGCTGGGCCTGAGCGTCGGCCAGCCGCTGCCGCTCGGCCTCGGCCTGCGTCTTGGCCCGCTCCGCCTGAAGTCGGGCCCGCTCCACTGCACCTGCCGCGCGATCGGCGCGTGAGCGCTGCTCGTCGCGCTCGGCCACTGCGGCGGCGAGGGTGGCCGGCTCGAAGCCGAGCGAACGGACCTTGTCGAGCAGGGTGGTGACGCGATGCCCGGCGTCGGCTTGACGATCGAGCTCCTCGGTCAGGGCCGCCATGGCGGCCGGGCGGCGCCGAAGCTGGCCCTCGATCTGCTGGAGCTCTCGCGCCGCCGCCTTGGCTGCGGCCACCTCGGCAGTGACCCGCTCGAGCTCGCCCGGCTCGGTCGGGCGGCCCGCATCTCGGACCGCCTCCTCGAGCGCGGCGCTGAGCTCGTCGCGGCGGTCGCGCGCCCGTTCGTAGGCAGCCCACGCCCTCTCCACGGCCTTCACTTCGTCGGAGCGCGTGGCGAGGGCGGTGGTGAGCCGCTTCGCGCCTCGAGCCAGCTCGGACATCGCCGCCTGGAGCTGCCCGGCGCGGGCCTCCGCATCGGCCAGCTCCTGCGCATGGTGCTGCTGCACCTGCTCGAAGGCGGCCCCGAGCGCCTGGCCGCACAGCGGGCAGGCGCCTTCACCTGACAAGCCGTTCGCCTTGTCCACCGCCTGCTGGTAGCGCACCAGCTCGCTCTTCGCCGCCTCCAGCTGGCCGCGGATGGCGTCGAGCCGGGATCGAGCTTCAGTAGCCTCCTGCTCGAGCGCGGTGAGCCCCCCAAGGTCGGGCTGGGGAGGCTCGGGGAGGTCGGGTACTGAGGCAAGGGCGGCACGGGCGCGGTCGACGGATCGAACCGCTTCGAGCTGGGCCTCGAGGCCGGCCAGTCGCTCGGACGCAGGGGCGAGGTCGGTGCGTCGACGTGCCGCCGACTCGAGCTCGGACAGCTCACGCTGCAAGTCGGCCACCTGCTTGTCGGCTCGTTCGAGGTCGGCCCGTGCGGCCCGGCCCTCGAGCACCAGGCCGTCGTAGGTGCGGCGGGCTTCGTCGAGGCGGGCGCATGCCGCCTCGGCCTCCTGCAGCCGGAGGCGAGCGACCTCGAGCACCTGGGACTCGGACTCCGCCTCCAAGGTCAGCCCCTCGGCTGCGGCCTCGGCCAGCTCGGCCCGGTTCTGGAGCTCGGCCAGGTCGAGCAACAGGCCGCGGAGACGTTCGACATCCTCGTGGGCGGTGCGGGCGTCCTTGCGGGCGGCATCGCGCGCGTCGTCGAGCGGTGTGATGCCGAGCAGCTGGAGCACCAGCTTCTTGCGGTCGGCCGGGCCCTGGTTGCTGAAGGCGGCCAGCTGCTTCTGCTCAGCGAACACCGACGCTCGGAAGGCGGCGTCGTCCATCCCGAGCACCGAGTGGACGTAGTGGCGGGTGTCGCGCACACCGCTGGCCACCTGGAGGCGGTCGGCCCAAGCCTCGGCCTTGACCGTGCTGTTCATGCCACTGATCGTGCGGCGCACCTGGTACAGGTGGCCCTCATGCTCGAACTCCACCTCGGTGACGCACTCGGCGTTCACACCCGCCGTGCGCACTTCCTCCTTGGCGGTGCGTGAACGGCCCCACAGGGTCCACAGCAATGACTCCAGGAGGGCCGACTTGCCCGCCCCGTTCGGCCCGAAGATGCCCACCAGGCCCGCCGGCATCTGGAGCTCGAGCTCTTGCTCGAAGACCCGGTAGTTGCGGAGGTAGAGCCGCGTCAGCTGCATCGACTACTCCGCCACCTCGACGGCCTTGGCCAGGTACTCGAGGCCGAGCGACCGGATGCGGGGACGGTCGAACCCGACGAGGTCCTGCTCCTCCACGTAGCGGTCCCACCGGGCGGGCATGGAGTCCATCTCGGGGAGCTCGACCTCCATGTGCACGCCGGCGAACGACGGCTCGAGCTTGAAGTGCATGGCCTTGGCCGCCGCCTCGCGCACCAGCTCGCTGTCGAGCAGGCGGTAAGACGCCGGGTCGACGCCGTCGAGGTAGAGCCGCACGACGGCACCCTCGGGTGACTGCGTCGCCCGGTCGAGCACCAGGTCTTGCAGCTCGCCGGGGCCCAAGCCCAGCGCCTCGACGGTGTCGAGCGTGACCAGGCGGCGCTGTCCTCGCAGAGGGACGTGGCGGCAGGTGCCGTCGTCGGTGTCGAGCACCAGGATGCCCTTGTCCTTGTCGGGGTCGTCGGCGAAGGTGAACGTGTCGGTGCTCCCGGCGTACCAGATGCCTTCACGCACCTTGGTGTGGAAGTGGTAGTGCCCGAGGAGCACGAAGTCGGACTGCAACAGGCCGGCGTCGACCTCGATCTCGTTGATGTCGGCGTACCGGGGCTCGACCTGGGTGATGCGGGGGTGGGTCAGCAGCAGGTTGGAGCGGTCGAGGCTTCGGCTGCGATCGGCCTCCGCCAGCGCGTCGAGCGTGGCGTCCACCGTGAGCATCTGCGGCACGGCGTGCACCACCAGGCCGGGCAGCTCGAAGCGCTCGTACGCCAGCCGGTGGGCGAAGTGGAACTCGGGGAAGCTGTCGGCCAGGGCTGAGTACGGGCTGCCCGTGCCGGGCAGGCGAGGTGTGTCGTGGTTGCCGGTGATGATGACGCACTGTGCGCCGTGGGCACGGATCTTGGTGAGGGCGCGCTGGGCCAGCCGGAAGGACCGATAGGTGGGCCGGGGGTGGTCGAAGATGTCACCCAGCCACGCGACCACGTCGGGGCGCTGAGCGAGCGCCAGGTCGACCGCATCCTCGAAGGACTGCTCGAAGTCACGCTCGCGCTGGTTGACCCCCGTGGCGGCGTCCACCACGTTGAGGTAGGAGCGCCCGAGGTGGGCGTCGCCGATGGCTGCGACCTTCATGCCTCCAGCGTGCCAGATGGCTGTGACAAATCACAGTGTTGTCATTCTTCCGGTCAGTCGACCAGGGCGGCGATGTTGGGAGCGGCCGCCGGTCGTCGAGCGGGGGGAGGGACGGCGGCCCGGCAGGCGTCGGACCAGAGGTGGATCTTGGCCGGTACGGCGAAGGGAGCGTGCAGGTTGGCGATGAGGCACTCACCGGGCATGAGGGTCTGGATCTCGGGCCCGAGCGCGGAGAGATCCTGCTTGGAGGAGCCTTTCAAGATGTTGCGGTCCTTCTCGTCGGCCAGGCCGAGGATGAAGAAGGTGTTGAACTGGCTCAGCAGCTCACCGTCGAGCAGCTTCGGCTGCTGGGTGATGGCGCACAGCCCCACCTTGAACTTGCGGCCTTCTCGGGCGACGCGAGGGAAGACGTTGGACTCGCGATCCCGGTTGGAGGAGAGCACTCGCTGCGCCTCCTCGAGCACGATCGACACCACCGGCATGCGCTCGTGGCGGTCGGGGTCGTCGAGGTAGGCACCCGACCACTCGTCGAGCACCCGCCGGGTGAGGAAGGAGGCGACCAGCACCTCCTCGGTCGAGCCCAGCCCGCTGACGTCCACCAGCACGACCTTGCCCTCGGTGAGATCGCGGACCACGGCGCCACCGACGGACAGGTTGGGATCGGCGGAGATGCAGTCGAGGTCGACGATGCGGCGGGCGCGGCGGTGCACCACCTGGAGGGTGTTGAGCGCCACCCGACCGTTGAGCTCGATCTCTCGGAACGGCGCCAGGTCGTCTAGCTGCGAGAAGGGGAGGAGCCAGGCGAGACCGCCGCCGGCCGAGCTCCCGTAGAAGCGCTCGAGCTCGAAGAGCGCCTCCTCCTGAGGCCGCGTCCACTCGTAGGCGGTGCGCAGGTCGTCGACCGAGAGCTCGGCCAGGCTGACGCGGAGCGTCGACGTGTTGGGCAGACGACGGGCCGCGTACGTGCGGAGGCGATCGGCGGCCCAGGGGTGCTTCACGAGGCTCGTGCGGTACTCGCCGTGGGGGTCGATGAGGAGCATGCCGTAGCGCCCCTGAGCCTGCAGTGCCCCGCCGGTGATCACCTGCATCAGGTTGGACTTGCCCATGCCCGTGGTGGCGAAGATGCCGACATGGGAGGCCAGTGACGCCCCGGGGATGCCCACCTCGAAGTCGACCTCGGACTCGCCGCTGCGGAGGTTGCCGACCGGCAGGTCGCCCATGCGGCTGCGGAGGAAGTCGAAGTCGGCCGCCTCGGGAGCGATGACCCGGGAGAACTGCGTGGGGAGGCTCTTCGGCTTGCGGAACTCGAGGCCGTCGGGGGTCAGGTAGCCGAGGCAACGGCAGGCGGCCACCCGGTACGTGCGCCGTGAGCTCTCGTACAGGGGATGGGAGCCGGCCTCGTCCCGCCCGTCGTCGGCCAGCATGGTGCCGGCCACCCGCTCGGCCCAGCCCGGTTCGCGATGCTCGGTGCCGTAGGTGACGTCGACCACCCGGAACAGGTAGCGCCGCCCCGTGCCTTCGTCGACCGCCACCAGCAGCTCTCCGAGGAACAGATCCTCGTCGGGTGCGGCGCGGAACTCGCCTTCGATGACGTTCTTGCCGAAGAGCCGGCCTCGCGCTCCCATCAGAAGCGCTCCATCTGGGCGTGACGATCGGCGAAGGCCCGCTCGCGGACCTCCGGTGGCACGCCGGCCCGGTCGAAGTGGTCGTCCAGCTGCATGCGGACCTCCTGCTTGAGCCAGCCGGGGCAGGCGGCCAGGCGATCGGCCACGGTGAGCGGGTACGGATATCCCGGGAACGCGGCGTCGTCCGACAAGGCGGACAGGGCGCCGAGGGCGGGCTCGACGTCGACATCGGCCGGCAGGTCGATGCGGAAGGCGAAGCGGGCATCCGGGTCGAGCCGGGCGGCCACCACCTGCAAGCCGCTGCCCACGTCGTTCCTCGTGCGGGCGACGGGTGCCCACCACATGGCGCGTGGACCGAACAGCTCGGCCGCCTCGACCTCGAGCTGGCCGAGCAGGGGAGCGCCGCCCCGGGACAGCGACGAGTGCTTGGTGATGCCCGCCACCACGACCCCACGCTCAGAAGCCAGGGTCAACAGGCGAGCCAGCAGGCCCGACGGGATGCGCCAGTCAGGCTGGAGGTCGCCGTCGACGAGCACGAGGGCGCCAGGCTCTGCTTCCTCGACGGCCTGCTCGACCGCGTGCCATTCCCACCGATCGCGTAGGAGGTTCGCGTCGACCGCGCAGTCGTCGCGCAAGCCGGGGAGCTGGAGCGCAGCCCGGGCCGCAGAGTCTTCCCCCAGGCCCAGCACGGCTGCCCGCAGCTCACCCTCCTCCTCGAGCACGCAGCGGCCGGCGCGGAAGCGCACCCGAGAGGCGCGGGTGACCAGGAGCTGCAGGCAGCGGGCATCGGCCACCATGGACTGGCCGCCGTCGATCGCCCACACATCACCTGGTGCCGAGGTGCGCGCCAGCGGCTGCAGGGCGATGGTGGACTCGAACACGAGGTCGCGGCCGGTCGAGTCGGCCAGCGACCGGTCCCGGCCGGTGAGCAGCGTGGCCAGCCGGAGCGCGGCCGTCTCCACTGTGCCGCCGCGTGGCGACGGGGGAGTGGTGGGTTCGGCAAGGGCCATGGGTCCATGTTCCCAGCCGGGTGTGACGATTACAACGTTGTGATTCGGTTACCCGTGTCCGACGCTCGGGTAGGCGGCCGCCATGGGAAACCTCCGCGAGACCAACCCGTCGCTCTGGGTCACGACCACGCCCGCGGAGTCCACGTTCCTGCCGCTCGACATCGGCGCCGGGACGCAGGTGGACGTCGCCGTGGTGGGCGCCGGCATCGCCGGAGTCGTGACGGCCGCCCTGCTCAAGGCGTCCGGTGCGACTGTGGCCCTGATCGAGGCCGACGAGATCGGCTCGGGCGTCACCGGCTACACCACCGCCAAGATCACGTCGCTGCACGGCTTGAAGTACGACAGCCTGGCCAAAGCGAACGGCGACGATGCGGCCCGGGCCTACGGCGAGGCGAACCAAGCCGGCCTGGAGCAGATCGCCAGCCTCATCGCCGCCCACCGGATCGACTGCGACTTCAGCCGCCGGGATGCGTTCACGTACACGGAGCAGAGTGCGCAGGTGGACGCCATCGCCGCCGAGGTCGAGACGGCGCAGCGGCTCGGGCTGCCCGCATCGTTCACGACGGACACCGACCTGCCGTACGACATCGCCGGCGCAGTGCGCTTCTCCGACCAGGCTCAGTTTCATCCCCGCCAGTTCTGCCTGGGGCTGGCGGCCACGCTGCCGGGCGCCGGGAGCCTGGTGGTCGAGCGGACTCGAGTCACCGGCATCAAGGAGGGCTCCCCTTGCGTCGTGGAGACCGAGCACGGGGTGCTGCAGGCGGGACAGGTCGTGCTGACCACGCACCTGCCGATCCTCGACCGGGGCGGCTTCTTCGCCAAGTGCCATCCGACGCGGTCCTACGCCCTGGCCGCCCGTCTCGCCGGACCTGTCCCCAAGGGGATGTACCTGAGCGTCGACACGCCGAGCCGTTCGGTGCGGTCGGCGCAGGGCGACGAGCTGGTGGTCCTGGGGGGTGAGAGCCACAAGGTCGGCCAGGACGACGACACCCGTCGGCGCTACGCCGACCTGGAGGAATGGAGCCTCGACCGCTTCGACGTGGTCGAGCAGACCCATCGGTGGTCGGCGCAGGACTACGTGCCGGTCGACGGCCTTCCCTTCGTCGGGCGCCAGCTGCCCGGTTCGAAGGTGTTCGTGGCCACTGGCTTCCAGAAGTGGGGCATGTCCAACGGTGCCGCGGCCGGGCTGATCATCAGCGACCTCGTCGCCGGGGCGGAGAACCCCTGGGCGGCCACCTTCGACGCCACCCGGCAGCGGTCGACGCTCGGCCGGGATCTCGTGCGGGAGAACGTCAACGTCGGCGTGCGGTTCGTCGCAGACCGAGTCGCCCGCATGCGGGCCCCATCGGTCGAGACGCTGCCGCCGGGTCAGGGGGCCGTCGTCGACATCGACGGCGAGAAGGTGGCTGCCTACCGCCGGGACGACGGCACCGTGTGCGCCGTCTCGGCGGTCTGCACGCACCTCGATTGCATCGTCGCCTTCAACACGGCCGAGAAGTCGTGGGACTGCCCTTGCCACGGGTCGCGCTTCACCGTCGAGGGCAAGGTCATCCAGGGACCGGCCCTGGCCGACCTGGCGCCGCACGAACCCCAAGCTGGAGCCTGACGGGCGGCCGTCGGGTCAGGTGGCCAGACGGAGAGCCCGGTCAGCGCAAGTCGAGGCGATACCCCGTCGAACCCTCGGCTTGCTCGGTGAGCGTGACGCTGCCGCGCGCGTCGCGGTAGCGGCCCGTGCCGCCGGTGACGGCCGCCACGGCCTCCTCGAGGCCCGTCTCGGTGAGCCGCGTCAGCGCTTGCAGCGTGATGGTGCCGTTGTGGAGCCGCAGGGTCAGCACGCACTGCATGACCGCGCTGTGGTCCGGGTTGGTCGCCACCACCTCGCAGCTGCGGCCGGCGATGCCCACGTTCGTGGACCCGTCGAAGAGGGCGTCGGCGCCGACGAAGCGCGCGCCGACGAAGCCCTCGCCGGGAGCCGGCACCTCGGCAGAGTGGGTCTCTCGGCCGACCAGGTCGAGAGATCGGGGGCCGGCGCCTGACGCAGCCGGAGCGACGGCACCTCCTACGAAGACGGTGAGAGCACCTGCGAGGACGGAGGCGAGCGGCTTGTTCATCGGACGGTTCCCTTCGGTTCGCGGGCCGCACCGGAGCAGCGCGACCAGGTTCACTGTGCGCCGCACTGCCATCGCCTGTCGTCGCCGTGAAGTGCGATCCGAGCTGCCCTCTCTGACGACGTTGCGGTCAGCGAAGTGGTCCTCCGGTCCGCCCTCGATCCTCCGCTCGGACGACGCTCTTCCAGGCACGCGTGGTTACCCTCGGTCCATGCGGCTGCCGCAGCTCGGAGGGATCCCCGCCGTGGACGTCGCCGGCGCCGTGCTGCTCCTCGGCGCAGCCGGTGTGGAGACCGCGACCATCGACACCTCGGCCAGTCGCCTCCTGCTGGGCCTCCTCGCTGTTTGCTACACCGTCCCCGTGGCTTGGCGACGCCGAGCCCCGTTCACCGCTCTCGTCATCGTGCTCGTGGCCCTCTCCTTGGCCGGCGAAGTCGATCCGGGCGGCACCAGCTTCGACCACATCGGGTTTGCTGCCCTGGTGGTGGCGCTGTACTCCGTCGCGGCATACGCCGGGCGTCGTACGGCGCTCGTCGGGCTGGCGACGGTCCTGGCGTTCTTCACGCTTGGCACCCTGGTGGACAACTACCGGTCGCCTGGCTCTCGTCCGGTGGGCGACCTCGCCTACATGGCGGTGCTCAACACGGTGATCTGGGGCCTCGGGCGGATCGTGCGGCGGTGGCGCGAGCAGGCCCGGGCTCTGGCCCAGCGCACCGCCGAGCTCGAGGAGGAGCGGGAGTGGCGTGCGCTCGCGGCGGTCGCCGAGGAGCGGACTCGCATCGCGCGCGAGCTGCACGACGTGATCGCTCACAGCGTGAGCGTGATGGTCATCCAGGCCGCGGCGGCGGAGCAGATGCTCGCGGTGGACCCCGACAGGGTTCGTGCTCCGTTGAGCTCGATCCAGGAGGTGGGCCGGCAGGCCGTCCTCGAGCTGCGAACGCTTCTCGGCATGCTTCGCCCGGCCGACGAGGTCGGCGAGCTGGCCCCGCAGCCGTCCCTTCGGAACGTCGGCTCGCTGATCGAGCAATCGCAGGGTGCAGGCATGTCCGTCGAGCTGCGGCTCGAGGGGGTGGAGCGTGAGCTGGCGCCCGGCATCGAGCTGGCGGCGTACCGGGTGGTGCAGGAGGCGCTCACCAACGTGTTGAAGCACGCCGGTGCTGCGGCGGCCGAGGTGACCATCCGCTACGAGCCGGATGCGCTGGACCTCGAGGTGCTCGACCATGGGGGCCGGCCGCAGGAAGGCGCCGGAGACGGAGCCGCCGTCGGCTCCGGCCGTGGCCTCACCGGCATGCGGGAGCGGCTGGCGATGTACGGCGGCGAGCTGTCCGCCGGGCCGAACGCTGACGGCGGCTTCGCCGTGCGCGCCAGACTGCCGCTCCGGCAGCCGGGCGCATGATCCGTGTGCTCGTCGCCGACGATCAGGCGCTCGTGCGGGGCGGCCTGCGCATGATCATCGACGCGCAACCGGACATGGAGGTCGTCGGAGAGGCGTCCGACGGTCGGGAGGTGCTCGACACCATCGACCACCTCGGCGCCGACGTCGTGCTGATGGACATCCGCATGCCCGGAGTCGACGGGCTCGCGGCCACCCGGCGCCTCGTCCAGCGGGGCTCGGACGCGCGCATCGTCATGCTGACCACGTTCGACCTCGACGAGTACGTGTACGAAGCGTTGCGGGCAGGAGCGAGCGGCTTCCTGCTCAAGACAGCACCACCGCACCAGCTGACCACCGCCATTCGCGACGCCGCCGCAGGCGACGTCCTGATGGCGCCCAGCATCACCCGCCGGCTGGTGGAGGACTTCGTCAACCGGCCTCGGCCGGCCGTGCACGGGCCCGCCGGCCTCGAGCACCTGACGGCCCGGGAGCTGGAGGTGCTTCTGTTGATCGCGCAGGGCATGTCCAACTCGGAGATCGCCGGGTCACTCCACGTCAGCGCCACGACGGCCAAGACCCATGTCGGGCGGGTGCTCATGAAGCTCGGCGCGCGCGACCGCGTCCAGGCGGTCGTGATCGCCTACGAGTCGGGGCTGGTGCGCCCGGGCGGGAAGGCGGCGGAGGCGCCGACCGCAACGACGAGCGACCCGACCCCCGGCTTGTAAGCCGGCCACGAGGCTGCCCCGGCCTGGCCCGGGCCGACCTGCCGTGGGCGCAGGGCAGCGGTCGGACGACTCGTCGTGCGCCAGAGCGGCCCGCCGCTCATCGCCAGCGGACTCGGGCGAAGACGTGCCACCCGAGCCAGAGCCAGGCCGCCAGCAACGGCCAGCGGGTGGGCGGCCATGTGGCGAGCGCCGCCAGCAGCCGGCCGAGCGTCGCTCGATGGGGCCGGCGGCGCGTCCAGCACTCGTAGGCGACAGCGGCCAGGACGATGATGCCGTAGCCCAACAGCGTGCCGCCCCGGGTCATCGCCGGGCCAGACCCGCGGCGCCGGCGAGCCAGACGAGGAAGGCAAGAACACGGGCCGGATGCGTGTCGAGCACCGCGTCGGCCAGCGAGCTCAGCGTCGGGTGCTCGGCCCGTGGCGCTTGCACGAAGGCGGTGAGCTCCCAGGCGCTCAGCACGATGAAGAGCACGCCCCACGCGACCATGTCCGGCCTGCGGAGGTGCACCCGCGTGTGGCGACCACCGGCGCGGAGGCCGAACGCCATGGCCGCCACCCCGGCGCCGACGACGGCCAGCGTGCTGGGAAGCGTGAAGGTGCTCAGGCCGGTCGCCCACCACGCGTAGGTGACCGCTGCGAAGGCCGCGGTCAAGGCTCCCGCCACGCGCACGGCCCGAGTCTCGCTCACCCGCCCACGCCCGTTGCGGGTGCAGGGGCCGCTGGTGGGAGAGAATGGTGTCAACCTTCCCCGTAGAGGAGCTTGGATGCCCCGACCGATCTGGAGCGGCTCGATCAGCTTCGGGCTCGTCAACGTCCCCGTGAAGCTGTTCACGGCGGTGTCGCAGAAGGATGTGCGCTTCCACCAGCTGCACGGTCCCGACAAGTCGCGCATCAAGCAGAAGCGCGTGTCGGCCACCACCGGCGAGGAGGTGCCCTTCGGGGAGATCGTGAAGGGCTACGAGATCGGGCCCGACCAGTACGTGGTCATCGAGCCCGAAGAGCTCGAGTCGCTCGACCCCAAGGCCACCCACACGATCGACATCGAGGAGTTCGTCGACATCAGCCAGATCGACCCGATGTTCTACGAGCGGCCGTACTACCTCGTGCCGGACGAGCGGGCGGCCAAGCCGTACCGGCTGCTGGCGGAGGCGCTGGCCGAGTCGAACAAGGTGGCCATCGCCCGCTTCGTGATGCGGACAAAGCAGTACCTCGCGGCGGTGCGGGTCATGGACGGCCTCCTGCTGCTGTCGACGATGCTCTACGCGGACGAGGTCGTGCCGGCCGAGCAGCTCGATGGCCTGCCCGACAAGGACGTGGAGATCACCGACCGCGAGCTGAAGATGGCTCGGGCGCTCATCGACTCCCTGGCCGTGGACCAGTTCGAGCCCGAGAAGTACCGCGACGAGTACCGCGAGCGGGTGCTCGACCTCATCGAGAAGAAGGCGGCCGGCGAGGTCATCACCGCAGCCGCTCCGGAGGCCGAACCCACCAAGGTGGTCGACCTGCTGGCCGCACTCGAGGCGAGCGTGGCGGCCGCCAAGGAAGCGAAGAAGTCGGACTCGAAGCCGAAGAAGGACGCCAAGGCCAGCTGACGTGACCGACGTCGACATCGGTGGTCACCGTCTCAAGCTGTCGAACCTGGACAAGGTCCTGTATCCCGAGGCCGGCTTCACCAAGGGCCAGGTGATCGACTACTACGCGCGCATCGCTCCCACGCTGTTGCCCCACTTCGCCGGGCGGCCCACGACCCTGAAGCGCTATCCCAACGGCGTGTCCGGCCAGTTCTTCTACGAGAAGAACTGCCCGAAGCACCGGCCCGACTGGGTCGCCACTGCGCCGCTCTACAGCCGGCACAGCAAGAGGATGATCGAGTACTGCCTGGTCGACTCCGTGGCCACGGTCACCTGGCTGGCCAACCTCGCAGCCCTCGAGCTCCACCCCTCGTTGTCACGGGCCGACCCGATCGAACGCCCCACCATGGTGGTGTTCGACCTCGATCCCGGCGCCCCGGCCGACATCCGGGAGTGCTGCGAGGTGGCCTGCCGCCTCCGCGAGCTCTTGGAGACCCTCGGCCTCCAGTCGTTCCCCAAGACCTCCGGGTCGAAGGGCATGCAGGTCTACGTGCCCATCAACGGCGAGGTCACCTACGACGACACCAAGCCGTTCGCGCTCGCCGTGGCCCAGTACCTCGAACGCGCTCATCCGAACCTGGTCGTGTCGAACATGGCCAAGGACCTCCGGGTCGGCAAGGTGCTCGTCGACTGGAGCCAGAACGACGAGAGCAAGACGACGGTGGGGGTGTACTCGCTCCGAGCCCGGGAGCAGCCGACCGTCTCGACACCGATCACCTGGGCCGAGGTGGCCGCCGCCGACCCTGACGCGCTGCGGTTCGAAACGGCTGATGTGCTCGATCGCGTCGACCGGCTGGGCGACCTGTTCGCGCCCACCATCGACCTCGAGCAGCGCCTGCCCCAGCTCTGAGCCCCGGACCGCTCCGGAGCGGCCAGAAGTCGGTCAAGTCATCGGCCTGCGACGTCGATGACGAGATGTGACGAGCTCGCGGGTCGACGTTGCCGCGCTGCCGCAGAGCTTCGGCGCAGCCACCGATCTGGCCGGCGCGCTCACCGAGAACCTCGGCCGGGTGATCCGGGGCAAGGCCGAGCCCATCCGCCTGGCCGTCACGGCCCTCCTCTCGGGCCATCACCTGCTGCTCGAGGATGTGCCCGGCGTGGGCAAGACGCTGCTGGCCAAGGCTCTGGCTCGATCGCTCGGCGGGAGCTTCGGACGCATCCAGGGCACACCGGACCTGCTGCCGGCCGAGCTCACCGGTGTCTCGGTGTTCCGCAAGGCCAGTGAGGACTGGGAGTTCCGGCCCGGGCCGCTGTTCGCCAACGTCGTCCTGGTGGACGAGATCAACCGGGCCACGCCCCGCACGCAGTCGGCGCTGCTGGAGGCGATGGCGGAGCGCCAGGTGACGGTGGACGGCACGAGCTGGGACCTGCCCGACCCGTTCTTCGTGGTGGCGACGCAGAACCCGGTCGAGCACGTCGGCACCTTCCCCCTGGTCGAGGGCCAGCGGGACCGGTTCGGACTCGTGGTCGAGATCGGTCACCCGTCCAAGGCGGCGGAGCGCGACCTGCTGCTCGGGGCCGGAGGAGCCGAGGCGCTGCAGGGGCTGCGCCCGGTGTGCGAGCCCCTGGCGCTGGCCGCCGCCGTGGCCACCATCCGCACCGTCTACTGCGCCCCGGCCATCGCGGACTACATCGTCGATCTGGTCGCCGGAACCCGCCACCACGGCGAGGTGGTGCTCGGCGCCAGCCCCCGAGCGAGTCTCAGCCTGTTGCACGCAGCCAAGGCCGGCGCCACCATGGCCGGCCGCCAGTTCGTGGTTCCCGACGACGTGCGCGCCCTGGCCGTCCCGGCGCTGGCTCACCGCCTGATGCTGCGGGGCGGCAGCGATCTGGCGACCGCCTCGGGGATCGTCAGCCGGATCGTCGACACGCTGCCCGTCCCGCGGGGCTGACCTGATGTCCGTCCGCCTGACCGGCCTGAGCCGGCCGGCGGTCGCCCTGCTGGCCGTCGTGGCCGGCCTGTACGGGGTGGGCCGTACGACCGGCTCGGGGTGGCTGATGGTGATCCTCTCGGCCGTGGCCGGCGTGGGCGTGGTCGCGGTCGCGCTGCCCGTGCTTGCGCTCCGCCGCGCTCAGGTCGAGGTGTCGGCCCCGCAGGACGGCACCGTGGGCCGGCCGCTCGAGCTTCAGCTCCGCCTGCACCGGGCGCCGATCGGCAAGGCACGCGCGGTCGCTCCTGCCGGCGAGTGGTTCCGTGTCCTCGGAGCCGTCGACGGGCCGCTCCGGGCCGTGCCCGATGCCAGAGGCGTGCTGTCGCGCGTCTCGGTGGAGCTCAGCACTGCGACCCCGCTGGGGTTGGTCTGGGCGGCAGCTCGGGTCACCGTGGAGCTCGAGCACCCGCTCGAGATCGGTCCTCAGCCGCTCGATGCCGCTCTACCGCCGGCGCTACAGCTGGGCACCGATGGCGACGGCGACCGGCGACGCCCCGTGCTGGCCGGGGACCTGGTGCGCGGTGTGCGCGTGTACGCCCCGGGCGACGCCCGCAAGCTGGTGGACTGGAGAGCGACCGCCCGGGCCGGCGAGCTGATGGTGAAGGACCTCGAAGGACCCACGACCCCGAGCCTGGGCATCCTCGTCGATCTCCGAGGCCCGGCCACGACGGCCGAGCAGACGGCGTCGGAGGCGGCCGGCCTGGCTCTGCGCGCCCTCGGCGCCGGGTTGCTCGTCACCCTGCTCACCGTCGAGCGGGAGGGAGCCGTCGTCGGGACCGTCGACCGGCCGGTGGAAGTCGGCCGCCGTCTCGCTCGGGCGGTCGGCGGTGCTGCTCCGCCGGACGGACCCCTGCCGGCCGGCTGCTACGTCGTGCGCGTGGGGCCGTCTCGACCGGATCCCGTGCCAGCGGGCGGACGTCAGCCGTGAGCTTCGTTGCCATGCTGCGGAAGGCGAACGCCCCACGGCCGCCGGAGGACTCGGTGGCCCTGCGCGTGGTGGTGGCCATCGCCGTGATCGCGGCCACCACCGCGACGCTCGCCCAGGGGGTCGGCGGCTCCGGCTTGCGGGTGGCGGCCACGGTCGGCATCGCCTTCGGGTTCGCGTTCTCCCACTGGGCCCGGCACCGGGACGGCTACCTGCTCAAGGTCGGGCTTGCCCTCGGCGTGGTCATCGCCTTCGCCTCGTTCCTCGATGCCGTGCTCGGTGCGTCGACGGGCAGCCTCGCCGAGATCCAGATCCCGCTGGCGGAGCTGTTCCTCTGGGTGCAGCTGCTCCACGCCCTCGACGTCCCGGCCCGGCGCGACCTGCTGTTCTCGCTGCTGTCCAGCCTGGTGCTCATGGCCGTCGCAGGCGTGCTGTCGATATCCGGCGGCTTGGCCGTCTACCTGGTGGTGTGGGGGGTGGCGACCGCGTCCTCGCTCGTGCTGGCCTACCGCAGCGAGATCGGGGACCTACCTCCGCTGGTCGATGTCCACGGTCGCCTGGCCGAGCAGAGATCGACCGTCACCCGACCCCTGATCGGTGCGGTGGCTCTGGTGCTGCTGGTGGCCACCGCCGTCTTCCTCGTCGTGCCGGCGGCCGGCGCCGGTCGAGCCGTCGCCTTCCCCGCTCAGCTCCCGAGCCGGGTGCCCGTGCCCGACCAGGGCGGTCTGGCCAACCCTTCGCTGGGCGCCGACGACCCGTCGGGTCCTGGCGCCGGCCCTGGGCAGCAGCGGGCCTCGTTCGGCTACTTCGGGTTCAGCCAGACCATGGACACCTCCCTGCGGGGCCGGCCGGACGACACCCTCGTGATGCGAGTGAAGGCGGCCCGACCTGACTTCTGGCGGGGGCAGACGTTCGACCTGTGGGACGGGCGGGTGTGGGAGCAGTCCGATCACGAGCCGGCGACGAGAAGGGGTAGCAGCCCGATCGAGCTGCGGGGCTCGGTGGAGGACCGGGCGATCCTCGACCGATCGGCCAGCGTGGAGCTCGTCCAGACCGTCTACGTCGAGCGCCCCGGCCCCAACCTGATCTTCGCCGCCGCCTCCCCGCAGTCCCTCTACATGTCGGACAACGCCGTCTTCGAGCTGAACGACGGCACGGTGCGCACCGGCGTCGAGCTCAGCCGTGGCGCCGTCTACAGCGTCGTCAGCCGACGCCCGGCCGTGACGGAGTCGATCCTGCGGGCTGCGGGAGAGGGGAGGGTGGCGCGTCCCGGCACGGTCGATCGCAACGTCGCCGACCGCTACACGCAGCTGCCCGAGGTGCCGGAGCGCGTGGCGCGTCTGGCCCGCGACGTGACCGCGTCGTCGCTCACCACCTACGACAAGGTGAGGGCGCTGGAGGCCTGGATGGGGGCGAACACCACCTACACGCTCGACATCCCGCCGCTGCCGGCGGGGGCCGACGCCGTGGAGCAGTACCTCTTCGTCGACAAGCAGGGCTTCTGCGAGCAGATCGGCACCGCCCTCGTCGTCATGCTTCGCAGCCTCGGCGTCCCTGCCCGCCTGGCCGTCGGGTACACGCCGGGCGAGCGCAACCCGTTCACCGGCCTGTTCGAGGTGCGGGCCGACGACGCCCACGCGTGGGCAGAGGTGTACTTCCCCGGGGTCGGGTGGCAGGCGTTCGACCCGACCGCGGCGGTTCCGTTGGCCGGTGAGCCGTTCTCGTCGTCGGCCGGCACCGGTCTGGTCTCGTTCCTGGCCGGCCGGCTCCCGTCGCTTCCGGCGCAGGCTCCGGAGGTGCTGGCCGGCCTGGGCGCAGCCTTGGCCATCACCCTGGCGGGCGCCGGCGCGGTGCGGCGCCGTGTCGCCAAGCGTCGGGCGCTCGCCGCTCGCACCTGGCCCGACCTCTTCCTGGAGCGGCTGGAGGTGGCCGGCGCCGAGAGAGGCCGCCCCCGGCGGGCATCGGAGAGCGCCATCCGCTACAGCGAGGCACTGTCGACATCGGTGTTACCCGACCGGAGGGTGGCCGATCTCGGCCACATCATCGAGACCGCCGCCTTCGGGCCCGAAGGAGTGGAGGATCGAGAGCGCCGCCTCGCCGAGTCCGTGCTCCACGAGGCCGCATCCGCCTCGCCGACGGCCGGCCGTGAGCCATGATCACCGGCGTGGCCACTGAGTACATCGACGTCATCGCGACCTACAACCCGTTGGCCTTCGGAGCGGAGATGACGAAGCCCTCTGTGTGCCTCGACGGCGGTCAGGTGTGGCGCACGACGTGGACCACGCCCGTGCGCTTCGCCGTGGCGCCAGGTGCGCACCTGGTGGAGGTGTGGGCGGCGTGGATCACCAAGCCTGAAATGGGTCGGAGCGGTGTCCAGTTCACGCTTGTGCCAGGAGTGGGGGCGACGGTCAGCTGGAGAGTCCCGCCCACCGTGTTCCAGAAGGGCAAGATGACTGTGGTCTCCGGGCTGGCCGCCAAGGCCGTGCCCGTGGAGGCTGTGCAGCACCATGCCCAACCGTCGCCGGCCATGGCCCCCGCGGCCTGGCACCCCGACCCGCTCGGCCGCTTCCCCCTGCGGTGGTGGGACGGCTCGCGTTGGACGGACGACGTCTCCGAAGGTGGCGCGTCGACCAAGGACCCGCAGGGCGCCACCTGACGCTTGGGCCTCCGGCCTGAGGAGAACGGCTAGAAGTCCAGCGCGCTGAGCTCGGGCACCCAGCCCGCCGCCTTCTCCACGGCTGCTGCCCAGCGCTCGCGGCGCGCCGGGCCGGCCGGCGCCACCGTCCGGTGAGGGTGCCACGCGGCGGCGATCTCGTCCTCGCCCGACCAGGTGCCGACGGCCATGCCGGCGAGGTAGGCGGCACCCAACGTGGTGGCCTCGAGCACCGGCGAGACCTCCACCTCCCGCTGGGTGGCGTCGGCCAGAGCCTGCACGAACACGTCGTTGGCGCTCATGCCGCCGTCCACCCGCAGCGCCGCGATGGTGCACCCGCTGTCGGCTTCGGCCGCATCGACCAGGTCCGCACCACGCTGGGCGACGCCCTCCAGCACCGCCCGCACGAGCTCGGCCCGACCGGTGCCGCGGGTGAGCCCGACGAGCGTGCCTCGTGCGCCGAAGTCCCACCGTGGTGCGCCGAGGCCGAGCAGCGCAGGTACGAACCAGACGTCGCCCGTGTCGGGCACCGTTGCTGCGACGGCGTCGGACTCCGCCGATGACGTGAGAATCCCGAGGTCGTCCCGCAGCCACTCCACGGCCGAGCCGGCCGAGAGCATCACGGCCTCCACACCCCAATGGGTGGTGCCGTTGCGTCGCCAAGCGAGGATCGGGAAGGTGCCGCCCGCGCCGCGCACCTCGATGCTCGGCCGCTGCTCACCGAGGCACAGGTCGAGCATGCCCCCGGTGCCGAAGGTGATCTTGGCCAGCCCGGGGAGCACGCAACCCTGACCCACCAGCGAGGCCTGTTGGTCGCCGGCGATGCCCGCGATGGGCGGCGCCCCGGGCAGCGCGGAGGCGGCGCCCACAACGCCGGACGAATCCACGATGGTCGGCAGGACGGACTCCGGGATGCGCAGGGCGGCCAGCGTCGCTTCGTCCCAGCCGCGGCCATCACCCCGAAGCAGGCCGGTGAGACCGGCGTTCGTCGCGTCGATGACGTGCAGCGCTCCTGCGGACAAGGTCCACGCCACCCAGGTGTCCACCGTGCCGAAGCAGAGATCACGGCTGCGGTCGGGATCCGCCATGTCGAGCAGGAACGCCAGCTTCGTGGCGGATGCGTTGGGTGCCACCCGGATGCCCCGGCCCTGCAGCTCGAGGCACATCCCGACGGTGCGCAGGTCCTGCCACCCGACCCCCGGCCCGACCGGTTCGCCGGTGGCGCGGTCCCACACGATGGTCGACGCCCGCTGGTTGGCGATGCCGACCCCCGCCACCGGCCCACCGGCGTCCAGTGCCTCGTGAGCCACCTCCAGCACGGCGTGGGCCATGGCGCCGGCGTCGAACTGCACGAAGGTGGGCATCGGGGTCTCCGGCAGCACCTGGCGATGCCGGACGTGGCGCAGCTCCCCGCTCGGCTCCACGATGGCGGCGCGCACACCGCTGGTGCCGACGTCCACGACCAGCAGCGGGAGTGTCATGCCCGGAGCTCCCCCTCGTCGAGGTCTCGACGCCGTCGCCGCGTGGCGAGCACGCCGCCGACGATGGCCAGGCTGCTGCCGAACAGCAGCGCGAAGACGATGGTGACCACCGATGCTGCGCCGAGCCCACCGCCGGTAAGCACGTTGCGGGCGACAGCGAGGACGAAGACGACGGCGATGGCTGCGCCGGCGGCTGCGGCGCCGTTACGGGCGGGTGCTGCCGAGCTGCGCCGGGCGGCCACGGCGCCGGCGACGATGAACGCGAGCACGAAGGCCGGGGTGATGATCAACCACATGGGCGAGTCGTCGTCCGTGCCGAACGCAGCGACGGCTACGCCGACCGGGACACTGAGCAGCACGAGACCGACGGCACCACCTGCGACCACTGCTCCCGTGTCCAGCCCGCTCACGGCCATGGCACCGCCGGCCCGAAGGGCGAGACCAAGCCGAGCTTTCCCGGGTTCAGGATGCCGTTGGGGTCGAGCGAGCGCTTGATGCCCTCCAGCACCGTGAAGGCCGGACCCAGGGCGTCGCGGAGGTAGCCCGAGCGATTGAGGCCTATGCCGTGGTGATGGCTGAGGGCCCCGCCGAGGGACAGCGTCGTGCGGGTCACCGCATCCCATGCGTCCCGGTAGTACCCGTCGGCATCACCCTCGCGCTGGCCGGCAAAGGTGAAGTACAGGCAGGCGCCGTCGGCGTAGGCGTGGGACTGGTGCGCCGACACGGCCCACGTGCCGGGCACGGCGGACACTGCGGACAGGGCCGACTCGTAGAGCGCCGGCAGCACCGACCATCGGGCGGCCACCTCGCAGGTGTCGACCACGATCTCGCGGTCGATGGCCGATGCCAGGCCGCTCACGTCGTTGCGGTGGCCGAACCACGACTCGACCTGCGACCCGTCGAGCCGTCCGCCTTTGCGACACTCCTGCTCGATGACGGCGAAGGTGGCGTCGAGCTCCACCGGCTCGGCCTCGTCGAGGACGATGAGCACCGCGCCGGCCTCGGTGGCGAAGGAACGACGGGACTCTCGCTCGTCGTAGAGCCGCAGCACGGCCGGGGTCGCCCCCCGGCGGAGCACCCGGCGGCAGGCGTCCAGCCCCGCGACGAAGCTCCCGAACACGAACGCCGCCCGTCGCTCCTCGGGGGCCAGCGGCCGCAGTCGCAGGGTGGCTCCGGTGATGACTCCGAGCGTGCCTTCGCTGCCGACGAACACCTGGGTGAGGTCAGGGCCCATGGCCACCCGCGGGCCGGCGCCGCCGGTGCGGATGAGCGTGCCGTCGGCCAGCGCGACCTCGAGGCCGACCACCATGTCCTCGATCTTCCCGTAGCGGGTCGAGTACTGGCCGGCCGAGCGGCAGGCCAGCCATCCTCCGACGGTCGAGAGCTCGATGGACTGGGGCCAATGGCCCATCGTCAGGCCGTGGTCCGCACGCAGCGCACCCTCGAAGTCGTCCCCGAACGTGCCGGGCAGCACGTCGACCAGCAGGGACTCGTCATCCACCGAGACGATGCCGCTCAGGGCCGTCAGGTCCAGCAAGATGCCGCCGAAGACCGGCACGGCGGCTCCGCAGACGCCGCTGCGACCCGCTGTGGCCGTGACCGGGATCCTCGCCTCGTTCGCCACGCGGAGCACCTCGGCCACCTCGCCGGCGGAGGTCGGGGTGGCCACGGCGGCGGCCCGAGCGGGAGCGGAACCGGCCTTGGCCCAGGTCAGCGCGAGCGGCCACCAGTCCCGTGACTGGTCAGGTGTCGCCGCTTGCACTGACGGGCAGACGTCTCGCAGGCGGTCGAGCGTCGCTTCGCCCACCTCCACCGTGGGACCGAACACGACGCCGTCGCCAGTGAGGGGCACGGGGTTGGAAGGCGGCAGTCGGCGAGCCACGACCGCCAGCGTAGGACTCCGCCACGTGAACGCAGCAGTGGCTGCCGGCGATCTCGGTTCAGGCGGTGTGGAGGCCGAGCCCGGCGGCGCTGCTCTCCCGGCGGGCCAGCGTGATGTACGCCTCCGCCGAGGCCTCGGTCTGCTCGTCCGACCAGCCCAGCTCGCCGGCCAGGAGCCGGGCCACGTCCGCCGCCGCGGCAGCCGATGCCTCACGGTGCTCGAGCAACGCGCGGGTGCGGCGGGAGAGCACGTCCTCCACCGTGGTGGCCATCTCGTACCGGGCCGCGTACACGGCTTCCGCCCGCAGGTACGGGAGCCCAGGAACGAGCGGCTGGGCGAGGGACGGGTCGGCGGCCATCATGGCCACCAGCGCGCGCGCCTCACCCCCGAATCGCCCAGCCAGGTGGGCCAGCACGGCGGCATCGACACCCAGGGCCGCGGCGGCTCCGGGCTCGCCGAGGGTGGAGTAGCCCTCGGCTCCTCGGATGGCGATGCGGGCGGTGCGGGACCGGGGCAGCCGGCGCTTGAGCCGGCGCCCGACCTCGTCCACCGTGTCCTGGCCCATCTTGCGGTAGGTCGTGAGCTTGCCGCCGGTGATGGTGATGAGGCCCTGGTCGGAGACGGCAACGTTGTGGCGGCGCGAGAGGTCGGCGGTGCGGACGCGAGCCTCGTCCTTGACCAACGGCCGGAGCCCGGCCCAGGTGCTGGTGACGTCCGCCGGCTCCAGCTGTCGGCTGAACCAGGCGTTGATGGCGCGCAGGCAGTAGGCCACGTCGTCCGGCGTGACCTGGGGGTCGTCAATGTCGCCCTGGTAGTCGGTGTCAGTCGTGCCGACGTACGTGAAGTCGCCCCACGGCACAACGAACACCGAGCGCCGATCCCCCGGCACGGGCACGACGGCGGCGATGTCGCACGGCAGCTTTTGGGCGGGAACGGTGATGTGGATGCCCTTCGCCGGCCGGATGGAGTCGGGGTCACGGCCCTCGGCCATCGTCCGCACCTCGTCCGACCAGACGCCGGCGGCGTTCACCACCACCGAGGCGCGCACGACGGTGCCGTCCTCCAGCAGGGCGCCGTGCACCACGCCGTCGTCGACGAACAGGCTGGTCACGCCGGCATGGTTCACCGCCACGGCTCCGTGGTCGACCACGGCCGTGCGGACCACGGCGAGGGTGAGGCGGGCGTCGTCGGCCGCGGCGTCGTGGTAGAGGAAGGCCGCCGTCAACAGGTCCGCGTCGAGGGTGGGAAGGTGCTTCAGGGCCTGCTGCTTCGACACCCGCTGGTGCCGCTTGCCGATGCGCACCCCGCCGGTTGCGTCGTAGAGCACGAGGGCGCTGCGGTAGGCCTTGGCCGTCGCCTTGTTGACCACGCCGTTCCTACCGAACAGCGGGATCAGGAAGGGGAGGTGGTGCACCAGGTGGGGAGCGTTGTCGAGCAGCAGCTGGCGCTCGCGCAGGTTCTCGTACACGAGCCGGTACTCGCGCTGTTGCAGGTAGCGCAGCCCGCCGTGCACGAGCTTCGACGACTTCGACGACGTGCCCGAGGCGAAGTCGTCGCGCTCCACAAGCGCGGTGCGAAGGCCCCTCGACGCAGCGTCGAGGGCCACACCGGCACCGGTGATCCCTCCGCCGATGATGAGCACGTCGAACGTCTCGTCCCGGAGCCTGGCCAACCCGGCGACGCGGTCGAACCCCGCTGCGGCGCCGGTCATGTCGGGGGGTCCGCTTCCCGGCTGGTCACGGCCCGGCATCCTAGGTTCGCCACTGCGACTACCCCTCGACCTTTGACCAGCAGGTGTGCGGGCCGGCGACCGACAATGGTTGTTGATTAGCAACGGTTGGCGGGTAGGTTGGCACCCGATGCGATCCCCGGCCGAGCTGACCGAGCTGTTCCGTACTCGGGGGCTCAAGGTCACCCCGCAGCGCCAGTGCATCTTCCGGCACCTGCACGGCAACTCGATGCACCCCACCGCCGAGTCGGTGCACGCAGCTGCGGTGCACGAGATGCCCACCATCTCGCTCAAGACGGTGTACTCGACGCTCAACGACCTGGCTGCGATGGGGGAGATCCAGTCCCTCGACCTCGGCACCGGCTCGAGCCGTTTCGACTCGAACGTGGACGCGCATCACCACCTCGTCTGCAACCGCTGCGGGCTCGTGCGCGACCTCTACGTGGAGGCCCAGGTGCCCGTCGCACCCGAACAGCTGAACGGGTTCACCCCGGCGGCCACCGAGGTCGTCATCCGCGGCCTCTGCAGCACCTGCTCCCAACAACACGACCGAACCAACGAAGGAGATGCACATGGCTGAGCTCAAGGGCACACAGACCCATGAGAACCTGAAGGAGGCGTTCGCCGGCGAGAGCCAGGCCAACCGCCGCTACCTGTACTTCGCCCAGAAGGCGGACGTCGAGGGCTACCCCGACGTGGCTGCGCTGTTCCGCTCCGTCGCCGAAGGCGAGACCGGTCATGCCTTCGGCCACTTCGACTTCCTCGCCGAGAGTGCCGGCGACCCCGTCACCGGCGTGCCGGTGGGCGCCACGACCGACAACCTCAAGTCGGCCATCGAGGGCGAGACCTACGAGTACACGGAGATGTACCCGGGCTTCGCGCGCACCGCTCGCGACGAGGGCTTCGACCCCATCGCCGAGTGGTTCGAGACGCTGGCCCGGGCCGAGAAGTCCCACGCCGGTCGCTTCACGCAGGGCCTGGAGAACGTCTCCTCGGCTCCTGTCTGAGTAGATCCTTCGTGTCACGGGGGTCCGGTCTCCGGGCCCCCGTCGACTCGACGGGCGCAGCCGCTTCACACCCCCCGAACATCCCGAACGACACCCCCGGAGCCACAGATGAGCCGCAAGCTGACGATCGACGACATCCAGGACGCACGTGCCTACGAGCGCCAGCGGCACGAGTACCGCGCCCGTGTCATCGAGCTGAAGAAGGTGCGTCGCCTGGCCGTGGGGCCGCTCGTGACGCTCATGTTCGAGAACCGGGAGACCATGCGGTTCCAGGTGCAGGAGATGGCCCGGGCCGAGAAGATGATGTCCGACGAGGCCATCCAGCACGAGGTCGACACCTACAACGCCCTCATCCCTGAGCCGGGGCAGCTCTCGGCCACGTTGTTCATCGAGCTGACCTCGAAGGAGCAGCTCGTCGAGTGGCTCCCGAAGCTGGTCGGCGTCGAGCGCTCGGTGGAGCTGCTGATCGGGGAGGGCCCGGGAGCCGAGGTGGTTCGGGCCATCCCGGAGGAGTCCCACGAGGACCAGCTCACCCGGCCCGACGTCACCGCCTCGGTGCACTACATCCGCTTCGAGCTGGACGGCGGCCAAGTGGCCCGCTTCGAAGCCGAGCCGGTGGTGCTGGCCGTGAACCACGACCACTACCTTGAGAGCACAGGCCTGTCACCGGAGACTCGGGCGAGCCTCCTGGAGGACCTGCGGCCGTCCTGACCGAAGGGCGGCGTCTGGACTTCTGCAAGTTCGTTGTTCCATACTGCTCCGCCAGCCTGCTCGCCGGATGAACGGCGGTGCGCGCCGTACACGCCTGTGAGGAGTGGTCCCCCCTGATGAACCAAGCTTGGCGGCAGCATGCCGCCTGCCGGGGTGTCGACCCCGAGGTCTTCTACCCGGTCAGCGATGACGAGGCGGAGACGCCCAAGGCGATCTGTGGGGCGTGTTCCGTACGGCACGGCTGCCTGGACTGGGCCCTCGCCAACAAGGAGCGCGACGGCGTGTGGGGTGGGGCCACCGAGAAGGAGCGCCGGCGCATGCTGCGGCAGCGCCGCAAGACCGCCTGAGCGACTCCTGGCAGGACAGCACCAGGGCCATGTCCTGGCCTCCGGGTAGCCTCACCGGGCATGAACTTCGAGCTGTCCGACGAGCTGTCCGAGCTGCAGGCCACCTGCCGGCGCATCGCCCAGGACAAGATCAAGCCACGGGCGCAGGAGATCGACGACACCGGCGAGTACCCGCAGGACATCTTCGAGATCCTGCGTGACGCCGGGTTGCTGAGCCTGTGCATCCCGACCGAGTACGGCGGAAGCGGCGCCGGCATCATGGGGCTGACGCTCGCCATCGAAGAGGTGGCCAAGTACTCGAACACCGTGGCCCTCATGCTGCTGCTCACCCGGCTGCCAACCGGGCCGGTGATGATCGCCGGCTCCGAGGAGCAGAAGCACAAGTACCTCACCGGCATCGCCGACGGTTCTTTGCGAGCCGCGTTCGGCCTGTCCGAGCCGCAGGCGGGCAGCGACGTGATGGGTATGCGCACCAAAGCCGTGTCCGACGGTGACGGCGGCTGGATCCTCAACGGCACCAAGTGCTGGATGTCTGGTGTGCAGCAGGCCGACTGGTTCACCGTCTTCGCCAAGACATCGGAGGACGTCACCGCCCGCAAGCACGACTCGATCACCGCCTTCATCGTCGAGCGCTCGTGGGACGGTGTGGAGACCGGCTCCGTCGACCGCAAGATGGGGGTGCGTGGCGTCGACACCGGAGAGCTCCTGCTCAACGACGTCCGGGTGCCGGCGGAGAACGTGATCGGCGAGGTCGGCGGCTTCCGGCTGGCCATGATGGGCCTCAACTCGATGCGCCCGATCGTCGCCGCCCGCGGCATCGGCCTGGCCGAGGGTGCGCTGATGTACGCCACGGAGTACATCAAGCAGCGCGAGATGTTCACCAAGACGGCGGCCGACTTCCAGGGCCTGCAGTGGGAGGTGGCCAAGCTGGCCACGAAGATCGAGGCGGCCCGGCTGCTCACCTACCGGTCGGCGGTGTACGCCGACGAGGGCAAGTTCACCAAGGAGTGGGTGCCCTTCTTGTCGATGGCCAAGTACTACGCCACCGAGGTGGCGGTGGAGGCGTCGAACATCAGCCTCCAGCTCCTCGGCGCGGCCGGCTACATGAAGGACCACATGACCGAGCTGTACTACCGCGACGCCAAGCAGCTGACCATCGTGGAGGGCACGTCACAGGTACAGCTCGGCCTCATCGCCAGGGGCGTGCTCGACCACGACCTCTGGTGGGACTGAGTGACCGAGACGCGCGAGGCCCCGCCGGTCCAGCTGGCCGAGCTCGGCGGCTGGCCGGCCGTGCTGGGCCGGCTGATCCGAGGGGAGGACCTCGAGCCGTTCGAGGCGTCGGCCGCCCTCACCGACATCTTCGAGGGCACCGCCACCCCGGCGCAGGTCTCGGCGTTCCTGACGCTGATCCACGCCAAAGGGGAGACGGTCGACGAGCTGCGCTCGCTGGTGGAGACCATGCTGCGCTTCGCCGAGCCGGTGCCCATCGCCCACGACATCGTGGACACCTGCGGCACGGGCGGGAGCCAGCAGCGGCGTGAGGCCTGCTTCAACGTGTCGACGCTCGTGGCGCTCACCATCGCCGGCGCCGGCGCCAAGGTGGCCAAGCACGGCGGCCGTTCGGCTACTGCGACCAGCAGCTCCGGTGACTTCCTGACCGCGCTGGGCGTGGCCATCGAGCTGGGGCCGGAAGGGGTGGCCCGCTGCGTCGACGAGGTCGGCATGGGCTTCTGCTTCGCTCCCCGGTTCCACCCGGCCATGCGCCACGCAGCAGCGGTCCGACGGGAGATCGGTGTGCCGACCGTCTTCAACTTCGTGGCGCCTCTCTCCAACCCGGCCCGGCCGCGGCGGCAGGTGCTGGGCGTCAGCGACTCGTCACTGGCGGAGAAGATGGTCGAGGTCCTCCGCGCCAACGGCGCCACCCGGGCCATGGTGGTGTACGGCCACGACGGGCTCGACGAGCTGACCATCACCACGACGTCCACGGCCATCGAGCTCAGGGATGGCGCGGTCGTGACGCGGGAGATCGACCCCACTGCCCTGGGGCTGGCCCTGGCCACGGCCGACGAGGTCCGGGGCGGCACGGCGGCCGACAACGCCGAGCTGGCCAAGCGGGTGCTCGGGGGCGAGGCCGGCGCGCATCGCGACGTGGTGGTGCTCAACGCGGCAGCAGGCCTGGTGGTGGCCGGTCTGGCCGACGACCTGGAGGCGGGGATCGAGCAGGCGCAGGCCTCGCTCGACGGTGGTCAGGCCGGCGGCGTGCTCGAGGGGTTGGTGCGGGTGTCGAACTCGGTGGCCGCTTCCAACTGACCCGGCGCCGGAGCGTCGATCTCGGGGAGCTGGTCGATGCCGTCCAGCACCCGCACGGCCGACTCGAGGGCATCGAGGCGGTCCCGCACTCCGATCAGGTTGCGAGCGGAGGGATCCGACCCGTCCCAGGCCCGGTTCACCCGCAGCACGCGCACCACGAGCGACTCGACCTCGGAGGTCTCCGCCGCCAGCTCACGCATGAGGCGCATGCGCTGGTGCTTCGGCGCCCGCTCGGCCATCACCAGCTGGGCGTCGATGGCGCAGGCGTGGCGCTCGAGGTCGGCGATCACGTCGGCGGCCACGCTGTCCGCGGCGCGTGCGGCCACCGCAGTGCGTCCGGTGGCGATGGCACGCTGCAGGCGACGGTGGAGGCGGGCGGCCCCGCTCGGCGACGACAGCCAGCGCAGTGGAGCACCGGTGCGAGCCGAAGGGCAGATGCGGTTTCGCCGTTGCAGGAGCCGCAGCGGGACGAGGACGGATCCGACCATCAGGACCAGGAACATCATGCTGACCAGCCCGACGATCCCCAAGACGAGCATCACTTCTTCCACCCGGCGGATCGTACTGCGTTCCCCTCGGCGAGGCTCTGGGTAGTGCGTCGGCATGCGAAACCGCAGAAGGTCAGCTGCGCTGGCGGCTGTTGCACTGCTCACCCTCGGGGCGGCCGGCGCCTGCGACAGCGGAGACCGCGATCCCGGAACCAGCTCCGAGCCCGGAAACGGGCAAGGGAGCGACGGCAGCGCGGGCTCGACCAACAGCGGCACCGGTAAGGACGGCCCCACCAACCCGCCGCGAAACAGTGACGGCGGCGGCACCGGCGATGGGGCAGGGCGATGACGGAGATGGATAGCGGCGACGAGCGGACCCGCACGGCGGACGAGGCCAAGGGCGCCCCCGGGGCCAGCGCGCCGGGAGAGCAGGGGTACTCCGGCGAGGCGACGATCGGAGACGTGGGTGCCGCGGCGGGCCCGGAGAGCTTTCAGGAGCCGTTCGGACGTCCGGATACGTCGCCCGATGGCGAGCACGCCGCTGCGCAGTTCGCCGACCCGCCGGCGGACTGACCGGCACCTGAGGTCTTCAGGCGCCTTCGGCTGCTAGGGCTCCAGTGGCTCGTGGTCGGGCGCCAGCGCATCGAGCACCGGCTCGATGGTGGGCGGCACCCCCTTGCGCATGGCCAGCTCGAGGAGCAGGCCCATGGCCAGCACGGAGACGAACGAGCCGGCTACCAGGCCCAGCTCCACACGCAGCAACAGCTCGTCCCCGAGGGCCGTCACCACGGCCAGCACGGCAATGGCTGCGACCCACCCGAGGGCGCTCTTGGCGTGGGCGCCGAGGGCGATGAGGGCCTGCGACAGTGCGCTCGACAGCATGAACGCAGCGCTGGCCAGGGCCATGAGCCCGATGTCCATGCGGTCGAGCTGGTTGAACGATGCGCCGAACGCCAGCCGGAGCACGAGCGGCCCGACCGCGAACCCGCCGATGGTGGCGACCACGCCGATGGCGGCCACGACCAGTACCAGCCGCTTGAGGCCGGTACGGAAGTCGGTGAAGCGGCCGGCGGCGGCCAGCCCGGCCAGCTTGGGGAGCAGGGCGGCCTGGATGGCCTGGAACAGGAACAGCGGCACCCGGGCGACGATCAACCCCGCCTGGAACTGCCCGACGATCGCCTCCTGGCCCTCCTCGGACAGCAGCTTCACCAGGGGCACGGGCACGTTGACGAAGCCCTGAGCGAGCACCGCGCCGAGGATGAGCCAACCGAGCGCCCCCGACAGCTCGGTCCAAGGCGCCTGGGGGCCGGGCTCCAGCAGGTCACGCTCGCGGGCGAGGACGGCGGTGATGGCCACGAACGGCACGACGCCGATCAGGAGGCCGTAGGGACCGGCCGTCTTGAAGCCGATGACCAACAGGACGACCGCACCCACGAGGCGAAGGACGCCGTCGAGGGCGACGAGGGTGCCGTAGGCAGAGAAGCGGCCGAGGCCGGAGAGCATGCCGCGCGTGAGGTGGAAGGCGGCGTAGGCGGGAAGGCCTATGAGCAGGCTGGCGAAGAGCAGCACGTCACCGTCGAACAGCTCGTCGATGATGGCGCGGCCGAGCAGGAGGCACAGGAGCACCAGCCCGCAGGCGAACACACCGCCCAGGAGGGCCGCCCGGCGAACGACCGGAGCGCCGCCCAGGCCGAGGGCACGGCGAGCCGACAGCGCTCGGCTCACCTCTTGTTCGATGGGGAAGAAGAAGCCGGGCGCGGCGAAGAAGACGAGGGTCCAGAGGAGCGAGAGGTGCGAGTACCGCTCGGGGCCGAGGGCCTGCCCGCTCAGCGAGAGGAACCCGTAGGCGGTGACGCCGAGGACCAGCAGCCCTGCGCCTACGGCGAGGGTGCCCTCAGGGAGCGGGTTGCCGCCCGGAGCGCGGTCGAGCAGGGAGCGGGGGCGCAAGGGCATCCACGTTACCGGAGCCTCCTGGGCAGTTCGGTGGACCGTCGAGGCCTTCCGGTGGGGGCGGTAGCGTCTCGGCCGTGGAGCGACGGTACCGGTGCAACAGCTGCGGCAACCTCACGCGGTTCGACGTCACGACCACCAGGCGGACGCGTGCCTTCCACCACTTCACCGTGGGTGGGGAGCTGGTGGTGGAGGACGAGGAGCTGCTGGCCGAGGCCGTCGAGCAGGTGTCGTGCCGCTGGTGCGCGAACGGCGGGGCGGTCGAGGAGCTGGCTCCACCGCCCGGCTGACTGTCACACCCCCTCCGTAGGGTCCTTTTGGGCGGATCACACGACCGGAGGATCCATGGCCGACACCTTCACCATCAGCTGCGACGACTGCGTGATGCAGCACACCGACGTGTGCACGGACTGCGTGGTGACCTATGTCTGCGGGCGGCAGCCAGGGGATGCACTGGTCATCGATGCAGCCGAGGCACGTGCCCTTCGGGCACTGAACCGCACGGGGCTCGTCCCCGGGCTGCGTCACCAGTGCTCGGTCGGCTGACGCACACCGATTTGGTCGGGGCCTTGTGGGTGGGTGCTACCTTCCCGCGACCGTGCAAGAGCTCCACCTCGTCGGGTACACCACTGATCTGGAGCGCCTCATCTTCTCCGGCGGCAGCGAGCCCGGCGCCGAGGAGTTCGTCGTGCCGCTCGATGCACGGCTCTTCGACCTCGTCGAGGAGGTGCGGCGAGCGAAGGGCGACCAGCAGCGCTCGCAGAGGGCTGCTGCCCGTGAGCCCCGCACCCGGCCCGAGCCTCGGACCAATCGGCCCGAGAGCGCCCTCAGCCCGCGCGACATCCAGGCGCGGCTGCGGGCCGGCCGCACAGAGGCAGAGGTCGCCAAGGAGGCCGGCGTCGACGCGGAATGGGTGCGACGCTGGGCCGCTCCCATCTGGGGCGAGCGCACCCAGGTGGTCGCCTGGGCCCGGGCGCTCACCTTCACCAAGGATGGCGTCGGGCCGTCGGCCCAGCCCATGGGCATCGCCGTACGGTGGAACGTCGCCGACCGCGGCGTGCGCCTCACCGACGACGAGTTCGAGTCGTGCTGGACCGCAGTCCAGGTGCAGGGCCAGGTTTGGAACGTGTCCTTCAGCTTCGTGAGCCGGCAGCGCCGCTCGACGGCTCGGTGGCACCTGAACCTGCACCATCGCGAGCTGAAGGCGTTGAATCGGGTCGCCTCCGACCTGGCACATGTCGAAGCCGGCCGGCGACGCCCCGGCCAGGTCGGCCCGGCACCACAGGACGTGCCCAGGGAGCCACCTCCACCCGACCTGTTCTCGGCGGTCGACGCAGGCGAGGCGGCGGCTGCCGGGAATACCGGCCCGTCGAGCAGCGCTTCCGACACCATGGCGGACACCGACGACTGGAACCAGAAGATCATCGACGAGTTCCGGGCCAACGAGGGCCGGGTGGGCGGGCCGT
>CADCTF010000039.1 GCA_902805655.1 uncultured Acidimicrobiales bacterium | reverse complement strand
TTCGGGAGCAGCAGGGGCACCGGGGCGCTCCGGGGCCTGGCATGTGGACTGGTGCTCGGCCCGCTGGGCCTGGTGATAGTGGCGTTCGAGCCGGTGTCGAAGGCGAAGAAGCTCGCCTTGCGGGAGAAGTCGGAGAGGCAGCGTTCCCGTCAGCCACTACTGCCAGCAGACTTTCGACTCCGCCTGTCTCTACGGCAAGGTCGCACCGAAGCCGGCTGAGTCGCACAGGGATCACTCGCCGAGCGCGGGCATCGAAGTCGACACGTGAGGTGTTGCGTCGAGGCATGAAGGCGGCGCGAATTCTCATGACCATCGGCGTCGGTTTCGCCGTCGCCACCCTCACCTTCTGCGTCGTGTTGATGCGACAGGGTGACGACCCGGCGGTCTGGTACCTGGGCATGCTCGTCTCCGGGGTGGTGCTGGCCGTGATCGGCCTCTCAGAACGGTCGCCGAACCTCGCTCCATTCGCAGGGGCTGCCTTTCTCATCCTGGCCGGCGTCCTGGGCCTCTGGTCGGTCGGCTTTCCTGCGCTCGTCGGTGGCTGGCTCGTCCTCGGTGGGGCCGCCAGTCGAGTCAGCCATCAGCGGCTGGCGGATGACCGTCTTCGCATGACGGCCCACCGGCCGGCCTGAGCCCCGCGGTCTTCTCCCTCGCGCGATCGGGCTCTGCGAGGTCGCCTTGCTTCTGGCGACCGGGTGGCGACCACCTACGCTTCCGCCCGTGGACCCGGACGGCGACCAGGGGCGGGCGGACGGGACGGCGGCACGGGGCCGGCGTGGCGGGCGCCCGCCCATCTTCCACGGCTGGAAGATCGTCGCCGGCGCCGCCGTGGTGCAGGCTTTGCAGAGCGGCCTCATCATCCAGTCGTTCGGCAGCTACGCCGTCATCCTCCAGCGTGAGTTCGGCTGGAGCCGGACGACGTTCTCCATCGCCTACGCCTTCAACCGGGCCGAGAGCGGCCTCCTCGGTCCGCTCCAGGGATGGGCCCTCACCCGCTTCGGCGCGCGCCGCGTGATGCGCATCGGCGTCGTGCTGCTGACCCTCGGCTTCGTCCTGTTCAGCCAGGTCCGCACGCCGGTCCAGTTCGTCGCCGCCTTCTTCGTGATGGCGGTCGGCGCCGGCCTCTCCGGGTTCCTCACCCTCACGACCGAGACCGTCCGGTGGTTCGAGCGCAAGCGGGCGAAGGCCCTGTCGATGATGATGATCGGCTTCGCCGTGGGCGGCCTGGCCACCCCCGGAGTGGTGTGGCTGCTGCGCACCATCGGCTGGCGGGAGACGGCGCTGGCCTCCGCCGCCGTCGTGCTCGTGGCGTCGTACTCGCTGACGTCGCTCTTCGGCGGCACCCCGGCGGAGCGAGGCGAACACGTCGACGGCATCGCTCCGGCCGACGTGCGCCCGGCTCGCTTCACCGCCGAAGGGGTGTCGGACGTCCACTTCACGGCCAAGGAAGCCCTCCGGACGCGTGCCTTCTGGATGATCTCCCTCGGGCACGCCTCGGCGCTCCTCGTGGTGGGCTCGGTGATCGCCCACCTGTCGCTGTACCTCACCGACGAGCGGGGCTTCGACGTGCAAGGCGCCAGCTACGTTGCCGCCGGGCTCACGGCGTCCCAGCTGGTGGGGATGCTGGCCGGGGGCTACCTCGGCGACCGGATGAACAAGCGCCTGCTCGCCTGCGGCGCCATGCTCGGCCACACCGCGGGGCTGCTGCTCCTCACCGCCGCCACCAACAGCTGGATGATCTGGATGTTCGTGGGCCTGCACGGGGTGGCGTGGGGCCTGCGAGGCCCGCTGATGGGAGCCATGCGGGCCGACTACTTCGGGGCCACCGCCTTCGGCCAGATCATGGGCATCTCGTCGTTGGTGCTCATGATCGGCATCGTGGGTGGGCCGCTCCTGGCTGGCATCCTCGCCGACGTCACCGGCAGCTACGCCACCGGGTTCACGATCCTCGCCCTGCTGGCCGGTGCCGGCCTGGTGTTCTTCGTGCTGGCCACGCCGCCGCCGCCCCCCGTCCGGCCTGGGCCCGGCGGCGATGATGTGGTCGACCGCTCGCCGACCCCGGCGTCGTAACCGGCTCCTCGCACCGCGGCGGACTGCGCGACACGGCGCGCTAGCGCCGCTGTCTCTCCGCGTGCACGAGCAGTCGGCACACTCCTTGGGAGCCGGTGCGGCACCATGCATGCGATGGAGACGACGCACAGGTCGGACGTGGGCCGCTCCCCCTTCGAGCCATGGCCTGACGACGCACAGGTCCATGTGGAGTGGGGCCCGCCGGGAGCCCGCCTCGCTGCCGAACGAGGTGACGTTGTCGTCATCGTCGACGTGCTGGTCTTCTCGACCTCTCTGGTTCTCACGGCGACGCGTGGAGGCACCGCACTTTCGTACTCGACAGCCGAGCTGGAGCGGATGGGTGGGAGGGAAAGAGCAGCGGCCCTGCTGAACGCCGAGGTCGTCGCCAAGGACCGTGCCGCGACCACGGCTCGCTTCTCGCTCTCGCCCGCCAGTCTGTCGACCATCGCGGCCGGCGACCGTCTGATCTTCACGTCCCTCAACGGCGCCGCCTGCACCTCCGCCGCCGCCAAGGCACCGGTCGTCCTCATCGGCGCTCTGACCAACGCATCGGCGGTTGCCACCGCGATCAAGGCCACCCTCCACGACGCCGTCGCGCCACGCTGCACCGTTGTTCCGTGCGGGGAGCGTTGGACGTCCGTGTCCGGCGAGCCCGACTCGCTACGTCCGAGCGTGGAAGACCTCCTTGGCGCTGGCGCGATCGTCAGCGCCCTCCCGTCACTGCGTCTGTCGACCGAGGCTCGCGTCGCTGCCGCTGCGTTCGAGGCGACCGGAGCGAGCATCGACGAAGCCCTCCGGAGCTGCGTGAGCGGACGGGAGCTGATACAGCGAGGCTTTCCAGACGACGTGGCGCTCGCAGCCCACGTCGACTCCACCGCCGCGGTTCCTCGATGGGACACCAGCACGCCCAGCAGAGAGTTCGTGTCCGGACCCTACGGATGAGTATCGGGTGGGGGCTGCTGATGGAGCGAGGCGAGTGGAACGAACGCGCACACCGGCCGCCGCAACCCCTGACAGGTCGGTGCGTCCCCCCGGGTGCTCGAGCGCTCGACCACCGCGGCATGTGGTCCGGTCCTGTTGGAACCGCCTCAGACGTGGTCTCGGGTCAAGGCGCTTTCGGCGCCCTCACCTGCGCTTCTGTGCGGTGGGCGCTGAGGGACTCGAACCCCCGACCCCCTCCTTGTAAGGGAGGTGCTCTAACCAACTGAGCTAAGCGCCCGCACTCGGCCTCAGGCTAGCCACGAGCATCGCTCGCGCTGGGCCGGACCGGGGCGGGCTGACGGCGGCCAGTCAGTGCCAGGCCCTGCCGCCTGGCACCGGCTCGTCACGCGCTCTGTGCGGCCTGCGGGTTCTTCGGTGGACGGCCCCGCTTGCGCTTCTGGGCGAGGATCTTTCCGTTGAAGAACAGGTGGCCGCCCCACACACCACACGGCTCCCGCCGCACGGTCGCCCGCTCGAGGCATGGCTCCTGGAGCGGGCACTCCTGGCAGATCAGCTTCGCCCGGGCGATGTCGTCGATCTGCTCGGAGAAGAAGAGGCCCGTCATCGAAGCCTCTCCGTCCCGACAATGGGCCTCGCTCCAGTCGAGCGCGACCGCTTCCGGTTGAAGGAACTGCACCTCCCAATCGGCGAACATGATCGCCACTCCCCCTTCTCTACGGTCCTGATTCCTGGTCTGGGACGAAATTTTGAGAACAAAAAAGGCCGCCGGGATGTCCCGGCGGCCTTTGGGCCTTACTCGTCGGCTCTTCCTGGACTCATCCAGGTGAACTCCCGAGGCCCAATGGCCGCACGGCGGTGCCGTCGGACATGCGGATGCCGGTGTTGCCGTAGCCGAAGGCGGAGCCTGCAGCGGTGGCAGCGGCCGGAACCCGATGGCGGAGCGCGGAGCGCATCTCGGTGCGGTTGCACGAGCGCGCGTCGGACTTCGCCATGCCGTTCGGCTTGGTCGTCCAGGTCGCGTGCTTCATGTGCGCTCCTCTAGGTCGGCGCGGGGGAGTTCCCCGGCCTCGACATCCCAACACGTGAGACGGCACGGAGTCAACCGATTTCCTGAACGCCGTGTGCACGACGTGCCGCGAGCAGCTCGGCGAACAGCTCCGGTGTGGCCGCGGCGACGGGCGTACGACGGTCGGCGTGACCCCGCAGCACGAGCTCACGGTCGAAGGCGTCGCCGATGATCGCCCCCGCCTCGCGGCAGACGAGGGTGGCGCCGAGGTAGTCCCAAGCGCCGTGCGCATCGTCGCTGCAGTCGACGAAGCCATCCATGGCGCCGGCCGCGACGCAGCAGAGGTCGAGGGCCGATGCACCAAGGGCGCGGTACTGGCGCCATCCGTAGCTCGTCTCCGGATGGCCGGACAAGCCGATGAGGCTGTGGCTGAGGGTCGTCACCCCGGACGGGCGGATGGGTCGCCCGTCGCACCGCGCTCCCCCGCCACGCACCGCCTCGAAGCGCGTGCCGGTGGCTTGGTTGACGACGAGTGCGACTCGGGGCCCCTCCGCGTCGAGCGCACACAGGCTGGTGGCGTACCAGGGAAAGCCCCGGCTGGCGTTCGTCGAGCCGTCGACTGGGTCGAGCACCACGACGATCTCGCGCTCCGGCTCGTGCAGACCGGACTCCTCGCTCAGAACCCCCACGCCGGCCCGCCCCAGGACGGCCATCGCCGCTTCATCGGCCGCCAGGTCGCTCAGGTACTGACCTGGTCGGGTACCGGCCAGACCCCAGTCGCCCAGACGGTCGAGCGCGTCCCGAATCGCCGAAGCCGTCTCGGACAACACGTCGAGAAGCTCGGCGTCAGTCATCGCGGGCGACGCTACCGCGCCGGCCCATGCGCGCCTCAGCTGCTGGGAGCTGGCCGATCGATCAGGCGGCGCGCTGTCGCGCGGCTCTCACCATCGGCGGCTCGGGAGCGGCCAGTCGCAGGGCGGTGAAGAGGGCCATCGTGGTCGCCCGCACCGCGAGGTCGACGGGTGGGAACCACGGCAGCCGGTACATGAGCCGCACCCGGAACGGCAGCAGAGATACGGCCGCGGTCGTCGGCAGCACCCACAGAGGTCGCAGCGCCAGGTGCATGGGCGGCGCCAGCACCATCTTCAGGCCGTCCCGAGCGGCAGGCGTCATCCGGAGCACCGGGTCCATCGACCGCAGGTGGGCGCGCACGCCGGCGAGCGTGGTCGGCACCATCTTCGTGGGAGTGCCCACCAGCTCGGCCATGGCGACCATCTCGGTGACGTAGCGGTCTGCGTCCTCGTCACTGAGGCCGGGGCCGAACTGGCGGTACGACACGATGCAGCTCTCCACCAGCACGTCGTGGATCCAGAGGAGGAGCTCCGGGTCGCTGGCTCGGTAGCCCCCACCCGTCACCGGATCGGTGCCGCGCACCTGGCGATGCACCCCTCGCACTCTCGCCCCCGCAGCCTGAGCTTCGGCGGTCGAGCCGAACACCGCGGCCGCGACGAACTCGCTCGTGCGGGTGAGGCGGCCCCAGGGGTCGTCCTTGTAGTCACTGTGCTGGTCGACGCCCGCCATGGCGAGGGGGTGGAGCGCCTGGATCAGCAGGGCGCGCAGCCCGCCGATGAGCACGACCGGGTCGGCGTGGACCCGCCATGCCACACTGCCGGGTCCGAACAGTCCAGCGTCACCAGCCACGCCTTCGACCATACCGACGGCCCTGCGCTACCCGTATCGTGGTGCGCCTCATGGCCGTCATCGACGTAGCGGGATACATAGCTGAGCTGAAGGACCATGCCGTCGACCACGGCTTCCACGTCCATGACGAGCGTCACCTCGTCGAGACCTACTCCCTGCGTCAGGCGTGGGAGGTCGATCTCCACCCCGACGAGGCCTGCGGCGGCCCGCTCGACCTGCACCTGGCTCTCGAAGTCGATCCGCGGGTGCTGCTGGCCTTCGAGGACGTGGTGGTCGGGCTGGCCGAGGACGACGATCCGCCCGATGAGTTCCACTTCCCGCTCACCTTCACCTGGGCGCTGCCGCCGCTGCCCTCGGGGCCGGACCTGCTGCAGCTGACGCTCGACCTCGCCGGCATCGGCGGTGTGGAGCTGCCGCTCGAAGTCTCCGGCATCGACGCCTTCCCATCGGCGACCGATGCGCCCGAGCGTCGCCTGACCATCCTGGCCCGCCAGCAGGTGTCCCTCGCCGGCGTGCTCGGCGGCGAGGAGCTGCTGTGCGATGTGTTCGACCGGTGCCTCGCCGTCAGCCACCACCTGCTCGCCCGGGTGGACAAGTGGCTGGGCGAGTGAGCTAGGCGGCCAGGAACAGGCGGAGACGCACCGCTCCTGGTCGACCGCACCGTCCACTCCGGGGCGGTGTGGAGCTCATCGACCTCGATGAAGTGGCGTCCGCGCCCCAAGGTACCGGACCGGCACCGGAGCCGGACGGGTAGGCCTGGAGGGGATCGAACCCTCGACCCAGGGATTATGAGTCCCCTGCTCTGACCACTGAGCTACAGGCCCTCACGTGGGTCCGTCGAACCCTGAGCTCCGGGGCTGGGACTCGAACCCAGAACCTAATGATTAACAGTCATTTGCGCTGCCGATTGCGCCACCCCGGAACGGCCATCCGAAGATAGCAGCGCCTCGGGCGACCCGATCCGCTTGTCAACGCCGAGGCTCTGGGGTACAGACTGCGGCATGAGATTCCGCGCAGGTGTCATCCTCGGCTTCGGAGCTGGCTACTACCTGGGCGCGATGGCGGGCCGCCAGCGCTACGAGCAGCTGAACCGCATCGTCCGGAAGGTCAAGCGTTCGGAGACCTTCGACGTGGCCACCGACAAGGCGAAGGCCGTGGTCGACCTGGGTGTCGAGCGGGCCAAGGACTTCGTGGAGACGCACGGTCCGTCGACCGGGAGCACCAGCAATGGCAACGGCAACGGCACCTCCAACGCCGGCGCCATGGCCGACGTGGACGTCCCGCTCACCGACCCGCCCGTGCGCCCCTGAGCGGAAGTCCGGACCGCTACTCGCCGTCGAGGTAGTCGCGGAGTCGCTGGCTCCGCAACGGGTGACGCAGCTTGGCCAGCGTCTTGGCCTCGATCTGGCGGATGCGCTCGCGAGTCACGCCGAACTCGCGGCCGACCTCCTCGAGCGTGCGCATCTGCCCGTCATCGAGGCCGAACCGGAGCCGGATGACCTCCTGCTCGCGCTCGGAGAGCTCGGTGAGCACCTCCTTCACCGCCTCGTTCAGCATCGTGCGGGTGGCGGCGTCGGCCGGCACCACGGCGCCCTCGTCCTCGATGCGGTCGGAGAGGGAGAAGTCGTCGTCCTCACCGACGGGCTGGTCGTAGGAGATCACCTCCTGGTTGATCCGGAGGCACTCGCGAACCCGCTCCTCGGTCATCTCCACCTTCGCCGCCACCTCGGCCGAGGTCGGGTCGCGGCCGAGCTCCTGGGTCATCTGCCGCTGCACACGAACCACCCGGTTGATGGTCTCCATCATGTGGGCAGGGATGCGGATGGTGCGGGCCTGGTCGGCGATGGCCCGGGTGATCGCCTGGCGGATCCACCAGGTGGCATAGGTCGAGAACTTGAAGCCCTTGGTGTGGTCGAACTTCTGCACCGCCCGCATGAGGCCGAGGTTGCCCTCTTGGATCAGGTCGAGCAGGCCCATGCTGGTGCCGCGGTTGCGGTACCGCTTGGCGATGGAGACGACGAGCCGCAGGTTGGCGCGTGTCAGCTCCTTGGACGCCTCCTCTCCGTCGGCGATGATCCGGGACTCCACCCTCGCCACGTCGATGGGAACACCCAGGTCCCCGTACTCCTCGATGAGGGCAGCCAGCCGCTCGGCCGCCGCGTCGCCGGCCAGGATGCGCTTGGCCAACATCACCTCTTGCTCGCCCGTCAGCAGCGCGACCTTGCCGATCTCGCGGAGGTACATGCGCACCGAGTCGGCTGCGCTCGACGAGCCGCCGTCGTCACCGTCCCAACCCTTCGCCCGGGAGGGCCGGGCCGTGGAGGTGGGTGGACCGTCGCTCATGCCGTCTCGCCGTACATGGTTCCGGTTGCCGCCTCATCTGCGAGCTGGCCCTGTTCTTCAGCGCTGCGCGACAACCACGCTACCAACGTGGTGCACGCGCCCTTGCTGGTGCCGCTCTCCCACAGCTGTTCGAGGGTGACCTTCAACCAGGCGATGGTGGCGGCATAGTCAGTCGGAGACAGTGCCTGGCGAGCCTCCCGTTGCAGCGCCTCGAGCTCGCGTCGCCCGGCTGCGGCGACCAGCAGGCAGACCACGTCGTCGGCGTCGGATTCCGCCTCCTCCACCGCAAGCGCGAACAGCAGGTCCCGCGCCTCGGGACGCGCCGTCTCTATGGCGTCGGTGAGCGTCTCGGCCGATGCCAGCGCGCGAAAGGCGGCGAGATTCACCTCGTCGGCGAAGAGCACCTCCTCGAGCCGGTCCGCGACCAGCTCGGGCCGGTGCACCGCCAGGCGGAGCGCCTCGACCTCCGCCCCGCTCCGACGCGCCCGGCGCTGGGCGCTGGGTGGCCGAGCGGCGAGCGGGCGACCCGACTGGTCGCCCCCCCGCAGCCGGTCGCGCAGGCGGTCGGGATCGAGCCGGCAGCGGTCGGCCACCCGCATCACGTACTGATCCCGAACCAGCTCGTTGGGGTGCTCGGAGATGGCGGCCAGCGCGCTCTCGGCCGTTCGGGCCCGTCCCTCGGCGGTCGTGAGATCGGCGGCGGCAAGCAAGCGGTCGAGGCGGAACTCGAGGAACGGCCGAGCCCGGTCGACCGCCGAACGGAGCGCCTCGGGATCGGTGCGCCCGAGCTCGCCGGGATCACTTCCCGGAGGCAGGCTGGCCACGACGATGTCCACCTCGTAGCGCTGCTCCCACTCGTAGAACCGCTGGGCCGCGCTCTGACCCGCGGAGTCGGCGTCGTAGGCCAGCACGATGCGACGGGCGAAGTTCTTCAGCGTGCGGAAGTGCTCGTCCGCCAAGGCGGTGCCGCAGGTGGCGACGGCACGAGGCATGCCGCAGCGGAAGAAGGCGATCACGTCGGTATAGCCCTCGCAGACGATCACCTCGCCGCGTGAGCTGGCCTCCGTCTTGGCCCAGTTGAGGGCGTACAGCGTCGAGCTCTTCTTGTAGAGCTTCGTCTCCGACGAGTTCTTGTACTTGGGGCCGTCGCCGCCAGGCAGCACCCGGCCCCCGAAGGCCACCGGCTTGCCGGCGGAGTCGAAGATGGGGAACAGGACGCGACCCCGGAACGAGTCCTGCTGGCGACCGCCCTTGTTGACGAAGCCGAGGCCGGTGTCCTCCAGCACGTCACGCGGCAGCTTGAGGGCCTTGCACATCTCGCCCCAGTCGTCACCACCGGGTGCCCAGCCGAGACGGAACTGCTCGACGGCCGCCCGGTCGTAGCCGCGGTCGCGGAGGTAGCTGCGAGCCCGACCGGCATCGGGGGACTGCAACAGACGGAGGTGGTACCACTCGACCGCACGCTCCATCGCCTCGGTCAGCAGCGCCTTGCGCTGGCGGTCTTGACCGCCCTTGACGTCGTCGTAGCGAAGGGGGACCCCGAACTTGCCGGCCAACCACTCCACCGCCTCGGCGAAGTCGAGCTGGCGGAGCTCGCGCACGAAGGTGATGATGTCGCCCTTCGCGTCGCAGCCCCAGCAGTGGTACAGCTTCAGCTCGGGGTTGAGATAGAACGACGGCGTCTTCTCGGCGTGGAAGGGGCACAGGCCCTGCCACTGCCGGCCGACCCGCTTCAGCCCGATGTGCTCCCCCGCCACCTGGACGAAGTCGGCGGCCGCCTTGGCCCGCTCCACGTCCTCGGCCACGATTCCCACGACGTTCGACGCTACAGGTGACACCGTCCGCCCGACGTTGGAGCACGACACCACGGTGGACGCTGCGTTGTGAATAGCCCGCGTGGCGTGGCTTACTGGTGGTGATGGACCTGCCGACGGCCGCCGAACGACTGGGCGTGCACTACCAGACGGCCTATCGCTGGGTCCGCGACGGTCGCTTGCCCGCAGTCAAGCGCGGCGCCGGCTACGACGTCGAGGAAGAAGCTGTCCGGCGCCTGGACGAGGCTCGTCGGCAGCCGGTGCCCCCTCCGCGGGAGACCCAGGTGCGGGACTGGGATGCCCAGGCCGACCGCCTCTACGGGCTCCTGATCGCGGGCGACGAGCTCGGCGCGCGCCAGGCCGTGGACCGGCTGAGCTCGGGCGGGGTGAAGGTGCTGCTGCTGTGCGAGCGGCTCTTCACGCCGGTGCTGGCCCGCATCGGCAACGATTGGGCGTCGGGCGCGATCTCGGTCGCCGAGGAGCACCGGGCGTCTGCCATGTGCGAGCGGCTGTTGTCCCGTGTGGCCGAGCACCCCCGCGGCCGGCCACGAGGTGTCTGTGTCGTAGCAACGGCGGAGGGCGAAGAGCACGGGCTGCCGGCCGTCATGGCCACGACTGTGCTGCGAGCCGACCGGTGGCAGGTGCACCACCTGAGCACCCAGGTGCCGGTGGACGACCTCATCGAGCTGGCGTCGGCGGTCAAGGCCGACTTCGTGGTGCTCAGCGCGGCCAGGCCGGAGACGGTGGCCGCGGCCAAGGCGGCCGCGGACACCATCACCGGAGTGGCAGGCCTTCCGGTGTACGTAGGCACGCCGGGCGCGTCTCTGCGCCAGCTCCTGGCCTGCGCCCGCGACGACTGATCGCCGCTACTTGTTGGAGGCGTCCCCGGCGGCACCGAGGATGGCCTGCGCCGCGGCCAGCCGGGCGATCGGGATGCGGAAGGGCGAGCACGACACGTAGTCGAGGCCAACCCGGACGAACAGCTCGATCGACTCCGGGTCACCACCGTGCTCACCGCACACGCCGAGCTTGATGCCGGGTTTGGCGGCACGTCCCCGCTCGACGGCGATGGCGACCATCTCGCCCACACCGTCCTGGTCGATGCTCTCGAACGGGTTCGCCTTCAGCAGGCCCTGCTCGAGGTACGCCGACATCATGCGGCCCTCCACGTCGTCGCGCGAGAAGCCGAGGGTCATCTGGGTCAGGTCGTTGGTGCCGAAGGAGAAGAAGTCGGCGTCCTCGGCGATGTCGTCGGCCTTGAGGCAGGCCCGAGGCGTCTCGATCATCGTCCCGATGGTCACCTGCACGGGCCGCTTCACACCCTTGGTCGCCTGGGCGATGGCTTCCTCGACCCAGCTGCGGGCCAGGGTCAGCTCGGCGCGGGTGATGGTCAGCGGGATCATCACCTCGATGATCGGCTTGCCGCGCTTCTGCACCCGCTCGGCTGCCGCCTCCATCAGGGCCCGCACCTGCATGGCGTAGAGGCCGGGCTTGAGCACCCCGAGCCGGACGCCACGGGTTCCGAGCATCGGGTTGAACTCCGACCATGACTTGGCTGCGTCGTAGAGCGCCTGCTCCTCTTTGGTGAGACCCGTGGTGGCCTCCTTGATGGCCAGCTCCTCGGTCGAGGGAAGGAACTCGTGCAGCGGCGGGTCGAGCAGACGCACCGTCACCGGCAGCCCGTCCATGGCCTCGAGGATCTCCTCGAAGTCGGCCTTCTGGGCCACGCGCAGCTTCTCGAGCGCAGCCTCCTCCTCCTCCGGCGTGTCGGCGAGGATCATCTCGCGGACGATGGGCAGGCGATCCTCCCCGAGGAACATGTGCTCGGTGCGGCACAGGCCGATGCCCTCGGCGCCGAACTGGCGGGCGTTGGCGGCGTCGGGGCCGTTGTCGGCGTTGGCCCGCACGGCGATCTTGCCCTTGCGGACATCGTCGGCCCACTTGAGGATCGTGGTGAACTCCGCGGGCGGCGCGGCGGAGGAGACGGCGATCTCGCCGGCCACGACGTTGCCGGTGGTGCCGTCGATGGACAGCACGTCGCCCTCGGACACGGCCACCTCGCCGATGGTGAAGCCCTTGCCGCTGATGCGAACCTTCTCTGCTCCGACGACGGCCGGCTTGCCCCAGCCCCGGGCCACCACGGCCGCGTGGGACACGAGGCCGCCCCGAGCGGTGAGGATCCCTTCGGCGACGATCATGCCGTGCACGTCTTCGGGCGACGTCTCCGAGCGCACGAGGATGACCTTCTCCCCCCGGGCGGCAGCCTCCGCCGCGTCATCAGCGGTGAAGTAGGCCTTCCCGACCGCCGCGCCGGGCGAGGCGCCGAGGCCCTTCGTGAGCACGGGGAGGTCGCTCGTGGCGAACTGGGGGTGCAGCACCTGGTCGAGGTGCTCCGCAGTGACGCGACGCAGGGCCTCGTTCCTCTCGATCTTCCACTTGCGGCCCTTGGTCATCTCGACCGCCATCCGCAACGCAGCCACGCCGGTGCGCTTGCCCACCCTGGTCTGGAGCATCCAGAGCTTGCCCTGCTCGATGGTGAACTCGGTGTCGCACATGTCGAGGTAGTGGCGCTCGAGCCGATCGAAGATGGCGATGAGCTCCCTGTAGATCTTGGGAAAGCGCTCGTTGAGGGCCTCGAGCGGCTCGGTGTTGCGGATGCCGGCCACGACGTCCTCGCCCTGGGCGTTGATCAGGAAGTCGCCGTACGGCTTGGCCTCCCCCGTGGCCGGGTTGCGGGTGAAGCCGACACCGGTGCCCGAGCTCTCGTCGCGGTTGCCGAAGACCATGGCCTGCACGTTGACGGCAGTGCCGAGGTCGTGGGCGATTCGCTCTCGCACCCGATACGCAATGGCCCGAGGCCCGTTCCACGAACGGAACACCGCTTCGACCGCGCCCCGCAGCTGCGCCACGGGCTCCTGCGGGAACGCCTCGCCCGTGTGCTCGGCGACGACCTCCTTGTACCGGGCACAGAGGTCGCGCAGCGTCTCCGCGGTCACGTCCGCATCCCCGGTGACGCCGTCCGCGGCCTTGGCCTCGTCGAGGAGGTGGTCGAACTCCTCACCTTCGACGCCGAGCACGATGCGGCCGTACATGGCGATGAAGCGTCGGTACGAGTCGTACGCGAAGCGCTCGTCGCTCGTCTGCTTGGCCAACCCCTCGACCGACTCGTCGTTCAACCCGAGGTTGAGGACCGTGTCCATCATCCCCGGCATGGAGAACTTGGCCCCCGACCGAACGCTCACGAGCAGCGGGTCCGCTGGGTCACCGAGCGTCTTGCCCATCGCCTTCTGCAGCTTCCGCACCGCCTTGGCCATCTCCTGATCCAGCTCGGCCGGCCAGCCACCGTGCATGTAGTCACGGCACGCGTCGGTGGAGATGGTGAAGCCGGGCGGCACCGGGAGGCCCAGCACCGACGTCATCTCCGCCAGGTTGGCGCCCTTCCCGCCGAGCAGGTCCTTGAGGGACATGGGGGGCTTGCGGTGCTTGTGGTCGAAGGCGAAGACGTAGCTCACGGCCGGAATGCTATCGGTGCGCCGACCTGCCCCTTTCGGTGTCCGAACGGTCGAAAGGCGGCTGTGGCTACAGGCCGAGACGGTCGTGCAGCTCCGGCACCAGCCGGTCGATCGGCACCCGCACCTGCTCGAGGGTGTCGCGATCGCGGATCGTCACGGCCCGGTCGTCCTTGGTCTCGAAGTCGACGGTGATGCAGATCGGGGTGCCGATCTCGTCCTGGCGGCGGTAGCGGCGACCGATGTTCTGGGTCTGGTCGTAGTCGCACATGAAGTGCGGCTGCACCAGCCCGAGCACCTCCCGAGAGGTGGGCACCAGCTCGTCGTTCTTGGACAGCGGCAGCACGGCCACCTGGTACGGGGCGATGCGGGGGTGCAGCCGCAGCAGCGTGCGCTTCTCCCCCTTCACCTCGTCCTCGGTGTACCCGGCGATGAGGAACGCCATCATCGTGCGGGTCGCGCCGGCCGCGGGCTCGATGACATAGGGCACGTAGCGCTCGCCGGTGGCCTGGTCGAAGTACTCGAGCGGCTGACCTGAGGCCTCGGCGTGCTTCTTGAGGTCGAAGTCGGTGCGCTGCGCGATGCCCTCCAGCTCACCCCAGCCGAAGGGGAACGAGAACTCGATGTCGCTGGTGCCCGACGAGTAGTGCGAGAGCTCGTCGGGGTCGTGGGCCCGGAGCCGCAGCTGGTCGGCCGGGATGCCGAGGTCGGTGTACCAGCGCACGCGCTCGTCGCACCAGTACTCGAACCACCTCGTGCCCTCGGCGGGCGGCACGAAGAACTCGAGCTCCATCTGCTCGAACTCACGGGTGCGGAAGACGAAGTTGCCCGGCGTGATCTCGTTCCGGAACGACTTGCCGATCTGGGCGATGCCGAAGGGCGGCTTCTTGCGGCTCGTCTGCAGGACGTTGCCGAAGTTGATGAACATGCCCTGCGCGGTCTCGGGCCGGAGGTAGGCCACCGAAGCCGAGTCCTCCACCGGCCCCACCGACGTCTTGAACATCAGGTTGAAGTTGCGGGCCTCGGTGAGCGTGCCCTTGTTCCCGCACTTCGGGCATACCTCGAGGTTCTTCAGGTGGTCAGCGCGGAACCGCTCCTTGCAGCTGCGGCAGTCGACGAGCGGATCGGTGAAGGTGTCGAGGTGTCCCGAGGCGGCCCAGATGGCCGGTGGCGAGAGGATGGCGGCATCGAGGCCCACCACGTCGTCGCGGAGCTGCACCATCGAGCGCCACCACGCCGCCTTGACGTTGCGGAGCATGTTGGTGCCGAGGGGGCCGTAGTCGTACGCCGACCGGAACCCGCCGTAGATGTCGGCCGACGGGAACACGAAACCCCGCCTCTTGCAGAGGTTCACGACCTGTTCCATGACGTCCGGCATGGCGCTCGATGCTACGTGGCCCGGCCCGGCCCAGATTCGGCATTCCCGCAGGGGGTACGGACTGCCTCCGGCATCATCTCGGTAGAGGAGAACAAGTATGGGGATCGTCGTCGTACTCATCGTGTTGGCACTGATCTTCGGCGGCCTGGGCCTCGTGATGGAAGGCCTGAAGTGGCTGCTGATCATCGCTCTCGTCTTGTTGGTGGTCGGCGCGGTCATGGGACTCAAGGGCGGTCGTCGCACCGTGTAGCGCGGTGACGTCCCAGGCCGCGAGCCCGGGCGGCCCTCCGCTGGAAAGGGCCCGGGCTCTGTCGCGTCAGGAGTGCTCCAGCGTCCCGGCCACCCGCAGGCGCCGCTCGAGGTGGTGCTCGAGCGTGCGGGTGGCCAGCACCTCCACCTCGTGCACCACCGGACCTTCCGGTTCGCCGAGCACGCCGGCCAGGCCGCCTCCCAGGGTGCGGCGCATCAGCGCCAAGGCCGGCTCGCTCAGCGGCACACCCCGCCGGCAGGAGCGACAGAGCGCGCCTCCTTCGAGCAGGTCGAAGGCCACGAGCTCGGCATCGCTGCCACAGCTCGCGCACTCGGCCAACAGAGGAGAGCTGCCTTCGAGGGCGAGCAGCTTCCAGTAGAAGGCCCCGACGATGGCAGGAGCGTCGCGCGCCGACAGCGCTCGCAGCGCACCGACGAGCATCCGGTACAGGGCGGCGTTGGCTTCGCCCTGCTGCGCAACGTGATCCACCGCTTCCAACATCGCCGCAGCGCGAGCCACGCGGTCCATGTCCTCCCGCACGGGCCGGAAGTGATCGAGGGTCTCGGCCTGCGTGACGGTGTCCAGCTCTCGCCCCTCGTAGAGCTGCAGGGCGACATGGCTGAGCGGCTCCAGGCGCGAGCCGAAGCGGCTCTTGGTCTTGCGCACACCCTTGGCGACGGCGCGCACCTTGCCGCGGTGCTCGGTTATGAAGGTCACGATGCGGTCGGCCTCACCGAGCTTGATCGTGCGCAGCACGACACCTTGCTCCCGGTAGAGGGCCATACCGGGAGGCTAGGTGTCGACGCCTCCGAATCGGCGCTCCCGGCGCTGGAACTCGCGCACCGCCTCGAAGAGGTCCTCACGGCGGAAGTCAGGCCACAGCACCTCGGTGAACACGAGCTCGCTGTACGCCAGCTCCCACAGCAGGAAGTTCGAGATGCGGAACTCACCCGAGGTCCGCACCACCAGGTCGGGGTCGGGCATGTCCGGCAGGTAGAGGCGCCTGCGGATGGCCTTCTCGTCGATCTTCGAGGACGGAACTCCTTCGTCCACGAGGGCGCGCACGGCGTCGACGATCTCCGCCCGACCGCCGTAGTTGAAGGCGATGGTGAGGGTCATCCTCTTGTTGCCGGCGGTGAGCTCGCGCGCCTCGTCCATGCGGCGTGCGAGTCGCTTCGGCACGCGCCAGTCGCGCCGGCCGGCGAAGGTGATGCGCACGCCCCGCTCGTGCAGCTCGTCGCGCCGATCGGTGAGGATCCGCTCGTTGAACCCCATGAGATAGCGAACCTCCTCCACCGGCCGTCGCCAGTTCTCGGTGGAAAAGGCGTAGACCGTGAGCCACTGCAGACCCAGGTCGAGCGCGCCGTCGACGGTGTCGAACAACGCCTCCTCGCCGGCCGCGTGGCCGTCGGTGCGCGAGAGGCCCCGGCGGGTGGCCCAGCGCCCGTTGCCGTCCATCACGCATGCGACATGCTTGGGGAGATGATGCGGGTCGACGCCGGCGGGGACCATCGGGCCGGACCGTAGCGCGACGGAGCGACAACGCTCCGACAACGAGGGAACGAGCAGGCCGAGGGCGGTGACTAGTTCCCACTGATGGCGACCGTGCACCCAAATGCGTTGTGCTCAAATGACGCAAACGGGGTCTATGCCCCTGACCTGCGTCGGATGAAGATGGCCCTGTGCTGAACCCGTCCGCGTGTCGCGGTGCGGGCGAGGACTCCCTCGTCCACGATCACCTCGCCCTGGTGCGCCGGGCCGTGTCGGAGCTGTCGGCCAGGGTGCCCCGACACCTCCTCCGGGACGACCTGGTGTCGGCCGGCATGGTGGGCCTGGCCCAGGCGGCTCGTGGCTTCGACCTCGCTCGGGGAGTGCCCTTCGACCGGTACGCCATGCCCCGGATCAAAGGTGCCCTGCTCGACGAGCTTCGGCTCCACGACTGGGCCAGCCGACCGGTGCGAGCCCGAGCCCGCCACATGAGGGACGCCGCCGACGAGCTCGCGGCCCGCCTCGGCCGGCAGCCGACGGAGCGCGAGACGGCCGCGGCCATGGGGGTCGACGTAGCGACGGTGCGCAGCCTGGCCTCTGACCTCCACCGAGCGACCGTCCTCCACTACGAGGGCATCACGCCGACGGCCGACGGCGAGGGCTGCGGCAGCGGCGGCGTTCACGGTGTGATGGCCCCCGACCGCACGACACCCGAAGGGGAGTTGCTCGATCGGGAGCGCAACGCGTACCTCGTCGACGCGGTCCGGGCGCTGCCCGAGCGCCTGCAGACGGTGGTGGTGGGCTGCTTCTTCACCAACCGCACGGTGCAGGACCTGGCCCGGGAGCTGGAGATCAGCGAGTCACGGGTCAGCCAGCTGCGCGGGGAAGCCCTGGACCTGCTCCGGGACGGCCTGAACTCCCAGCTCGATCCGTCGGCGGTCATCGAGCTGGCCAACCCCACCGGCCGCGTGGGCCGACGCAAGGCCGCTTACTACTCGGCGATCGCCGCCAGCTCGACCTGCCGGGACCGACTGAGCGCCGAACCTCGCCTGGTTCAAGCGGCGGTCGCCTAGGTCCTCTGTCGGGCCCGGCCGCGGCCAAGGCCCCACCGGCCGTCCGGCGTCTCGTACCATCCCTCCGGTGAGCGAGGTCACCCGGACGCTGCAGCACGTCACCGCACAGCTCCCGGGCGGGGGCGAGGCGCGCGACGGGCAGGTCGCCATGGCGGAAGCCGTGGCCAAGGCGATCACCGAGCGCCGCCACCTCGTGGTGGCCGCCGGCACCGGCACGGGCAAGAGCCTGGCCTACCTGGTGCCCGCCGTGCTGTCCGGGTCGAAGGTCGTCATCGCCACGGCCACCAAGGCGTTGCAGGATCAGCTCGCGACCAAGGACCTCCCCTTCCTCGCCGAGCACCTGGGTGCGGCCTTCGAGTTCTCGGTGATGAAGGGCCGCTCGAACTACCTGTGCCGGCAGCGGGCACTCGAGATCGCTCTACCCGGCGACCAGCTGGCCCTCGACGCGGTGGACGAGGCCGAGCTCGGCCCGCTCAGCCGGCAGGTGACCCGCCTGTTGCGCTGGGCCGTGGACAGCGAGACCGGTGACCGCAGCGAGCTCGACTTCGAGCCCTCGCCGCGAGCGTGGGCCCAGGTGAGCGTGAACGCCATGGAGTGCCCAGGAGCAGCCCGCTGCCCATCAGGGGATGTCTGCTTCGCCGAAGGGGCACGCACGCGGGCCGAGCACGCCGACGTGGTGGTGGTCAACACCCACCTGTACGGCACGCACCTGGCCAGCGGTGGACACGTGCTGCCCGATCACGACGTCGTCATCTTCGACGAAGCCCACGAGCTGGAGGACGTAGCCGCTTCGTCGCTCGGTCTCGAGCTCGGGGCGGCGCGCTTCCGCGCTCTGGCCCGCAACGCTCGCAACGTCGTGACCGACGACCCGGGGCTCCTCGCCGATCTCGAGTCGGCCGGCGACCGGCTGGAGTCCGCGCTCGTGCCGTGGCGGGGCAAGCGGCTCCCTGCCGGCCTGGGCCAGGAGCTCGCCGACGTCCTCAGCCTGGCCGCCGAGCGCACCTCGAGGGTCACTGCCGCCATCCGACAGGGCGACGGCGAGGATCCGAAGCGCAACCGGTCCATGCAGGCGGCGGGCCACCTCGGTGGCGACCTCGCCTTCGTGGCGGCCATGCCTCCCGAGTTCGTGGCCTGGGTCGAGGGACCCGCCCACGCGCCGGTGTTCCGGATGGCGCCGGTCGAGGTGGGAGCCCTGCTGGCCGACAAGCTCTGGGGCGAGGTCAGCGCCATCCTCACCAGCGCCACCATCCCGCCGCTGCTGCCGGCCCGGCTCGGCATGGCGGCGGAGTCGGTGGACGAGCTCGACGTGGGCAGCCCCTTCCCGTACGAGGAGAACGGCCTGCTCTACTGCGCCGCCCACCTCCCCGACCCCCGCGCGGCCGGATACGAGGCCGCCCTGCACGCCGAGCTGGAGACGCTCATCCGTGCTGCCCGCGGACGCACGCTCGCGCTGTTCACCAGCTGGAAGGCCATGCAGGCCGCGGCCGAAGCTCTCGGGCCCAAGCTGCCGTGGCGAGTGCTCACGCAGTCAGACCTCCCGAAGCCGGCCCTCATCAAGGCCTTCACCGAGGACGAGGCCTCGTGCCTCTTCGCCACCATGGGCTTCTGGCAGGGAGTCGACGTCCCCGGCGAGTCGCTGTCTCTGGTCACCATCGACAAGATCCCCTTCCCCCGCCCCGACGAGCCCCTGCTGCAGGCCCGTCGCGATCGGGCCGGGCCCGCCGCCTTCCGCCTGATCGACCTGCCGCGCGCCGCCACGCTGTTGGCCCAGGGCACCGGCCGCTTGATCCGCTCGGGCACGGACCGCGGTGTGGTGGCCATCCTCGACGCCCGCCTGGCCAAGGCGAACTACCGCTGGGACCTGGTGCGGGTGCTGCCGCCGATGCGTCGCACCCGTCACATCGCCGACGTGGAGGCGTTCCTCGCTGCGCCGGCCGCGCTACCAGGCTGAGCTAGTAGCCCAGCCGCTCCAGGGCCTTGGCCCGGCGCTGCCAGTCCTTGTCGACCTTGACGAACAGCTCGATGAAGGCACCCTCCGGCATCTGCTTGCGCACCGCGGTGCCGACCTCCTTGAGCACCGACCCGCCCTTGCCGATGACGATGCCCTTCTGGGAGTCACGCTCGACCAGGATCTCGACCCGCACGCGTGGCCAGTCCCACTCGGTGACCTGGGCGGCGATCGAGTGCGGCAGCTCTTCCCTGGCCGCGATGAGGAGCTGCTCGCGGACCAGCTCGGCCACCCAGAACGCCTCCGGCACGTCGGTGACCACGTCGGCGGGATAGAGCAGTGGCCCTTCCGGCATCCGCGCGGTGATGGCGTCCACCAGCACGTCGACACCATCTCCGGTCTTGGCCGAGATGGGGTAGTAGTCGGCCTTCTCCAGGCCAGAGGCGGCGATCAGCTGCTCGATGATCTGCCCCTGTGACGCCTTGTCGGTCTTGTTGACGGCCACCAGAGCGTCAGGAGGCGTGCGCTTGGCGACCCACCGATCGCCCTTGCCGAGCGGCTGGGTGGCGTCGATCAGCAGCACGACGACGTCGACGTCGCCCACCGCCTGGGCCGCGGTGTCGTTGAGCCGCTCCCCCAGCAGTGTCTTCGGCTTGTGGATGCCGGGCGTGTCCACGAACACCACCTGCACGTCGTCCCGCGTCAAGACGCCCCGTACCTGCGTTCGCGTCGTCTGCGGCTTGTCGGAGACGATCGAGACCTTCTGGTGCAGGATCTTGTTGAGCAAGGTGGACTTGCCCACGTTCGGCCGCCCGACGAGGGTGGCGAAGCCGGACCTCACGGCATCACGCTTCGGCGGGCACGTCGGCCGGCTCCATGCGGGCGATGCGCACCCGCCCGATGCGGCGACCCTGGATCTTCTCGGCCGAGAGACGGAACTCCTCGTGCTCCACCGCCTCGCCCTCGACCGGGATGTGACCGAGCAGGCTGAACACGAAGCCGCCGATCGTGTCCCAGTCGCCCTCGGGGAACTCGGCCCCGGTGAGCGCGTTGACCTCGTCGATGGGCATACGGGCGTTCACTCGGAAGTCACCGCCCGGCATGGCCTCCATGTGCGGCTCTTCCACGTCGAACTCGTCGACGATCTCGCCCACCAGCTCCTCGATCAGGTCCTCGAGGGTCACCAGACCGGCGGTGCCCCCGTACTCGTCCACCACGATGGCGATGTGGAACTTGTCCTTCTGCATCTCCCGCATGAGCTCGGCCACGCGCTTGAGCTCCGGGACGAAGCTGGCCTCCCGGACGAGGTCGCGCACGGGGAGGTCGCCCCGGTCGTCCTGCACGGCGCGGATCATGTCCTTGGTGAAGACGATGCCGGCGATGTCGTCGATGCCCTGGTCGTAGACGGGGATCCGGCTGTACCCGGCGGCGATGGCTACCTCCATCACGTCGACCACCTTGTCCCGACCCTCGACGGCCACCATGTCGGGCCTCGGCACCATCACCTCCCGCGTCACCGTGTCGCCGAACTCGATGATCGAGTGGATGAGCGCCCGCTCCTCCTTCTCGATGATCTCGTCCTCGTGGGCGATGTCGACGGTGGCGAGAAGCTCCTCCTCCGAGACGAACGGGCCCTCCTTCAGGCCCTTGCCCGGTAGGAGGATGTTCGAGAGGCCGATCAACAGCCTGGCCAGCAGGCTGAGCGGAGGGAACACCAGGAGCACCCGCACGAACGGGGCCGAGGCGAGGGCAGCCCGCTCCGTGTGCTGCAGCGCCCACGTCTTGGGTGCGGCCTCGGCGAGCACGAAGGTGATGCCGACGTTGAACGCCACGGCCACGATGGGGCCGAGGGTCGGCCCGAACAGGCTGACCCCGGCAAGGGTGGCCAGCGACGTCTGGATCGTCTGCACGATCAGCACGACCAGCAGGATGGTGTTGAGGAAGCGCTCGGGCTGCTCGACGAGCGTGAGCAGCACGCCCGCCCCCCGCCTTCCCTCGTCGGCCAGGCCCATGGCCTTGACCCGGCTGATCCGGGTGAGGCTGGTCTCGGCCACCGCGAGGATCACGGCGATGATGAGGGTGGCGACGATCCCGCCGAGCAGAAGCCCATCGGTGGTCGTCATGACGTTCGGTGGAAGCGATCGAGCAGCTCCTGCTCCCGCTTCTCCATCGCCTCGGCCTCGTCATCCTCCATGTGGTCCATCCCGAGGAGGTGCAGGATCCCGTGGACCACGAGCAGCGCCAGCTCGTCCTCGTAGGTGCCGGCGTGCTCCGGGGCGTTGCGGTCGGCCACCAGCGGGCAGATCACCACATCACCGATCAGCACCGGCAGCTCGCCCGGCTCCCCCGGCGTGTAGCCCGGGCCGCTGCCGCCGGAGTCGGGAGAGCGGCCGCCCTCCACGGGCTCGTCGTCGATCGGGAAGGCCAGGACGTCCGTGGGGCCCTCCTGGCCATGGAACTTCGAGTTGAGGCCCGCCATGGTGGCCTCGTCGACGAAGAGCATCGACAGCTCCGCCTCACCCTGCGCTCCTTCCGCGTCGAGCACCTGCTCGGCCAACCGGCTCCAGCGCTCGACGTCGACCGGGCGCTCGGTCTGCTCGTCAGCGACGAAGACCTCGACGTTCGATGCGGACTGCGGTTCTCGTGGAGGTTTCACAGCTTGATGCCCTGGGAGCGCGCGATGTCGTAGGCCTCGACGATGTCCTGGACGATCTTGTGACGGACTACGTCACGCCCGTCGAGTCGGACGAAGGCCAGGTTGTCGACCGCATTGAGCACGTTCTCGATGTTGATGAGACCGGACTTCCCGCCGTCCAGGTCGATCTGGGTGACGTCACCGGTCACGACCGCCTTCGACCCGAACCCGATGCGGGTGAGGAACATCTTCATCTGCTCAGGTGTCGTGTTCTGCGCCTCGTCCAGGATGATGAAGCTGCCGTTCAGCGTGCGGCCACGCATGAAGGCCAGCGGCGCAACCTCGATGGCACCCTTCTCCATGAGGCGGGGCACGGCGTCGGTGCCGAGAAAGTCGAACAGGGCGTCATAGAGCGGCCGCAGGTAGGGGTCGACCTTGGCCATGAGATCGCCCGGGAGGAACCCCAACCGCTCCCCCGCCTCGACGGCCGGGCGGGTGAGGATGATCCGTTCGACCTGCTTCGACTGCAGAGCCTGCACGGCCAGAGCCACTGCGAGATACGACTTCCCCGTGCCGGCCGGACCGATGCCGAAGGTGACGGTGTTCTCGGCGATGGCGTCGACGTAGCGCTTCTGGCCGCTCGTCTTGGGGCGGACGTTGCGCCCACGCGCCGACCGGAGGATGTCCGACGTCAGCACCTCGGAAGGGCTCTCGTTGGCCTTCACCATGTCGATGGCCCGAGAGATGTTGGCCGGGTCGAGCATCTGTCCGTGCTGCAGCAGCAGCTGCAGCTCGCGGAAGACCCGCTCGACGACGGCCATGTCCTCGCCGTCGATGGTGATCTCGTTGCCTCGCACGAGTATCCGGGCGTTGCCTAACGCCGACTCCACGACCCGCAGCAGCTCGTCTTGCTGGCCGAGCAGCGATGCCATGAGCTCGTTGGGGGGGTAGAGCTTGATCTGGGCGGGCGTGGTGCTGGGGCTGTTCGACACGGGCAAGTTCGAGAGATGCTACCCCCTAGCCGGGCGGCCATCCCATGATCCGCCCACCGATCACGTGCAGGTGCAGGTGAGGAACGGTGTTTCCCGAGTCCTCGCCGACGTTGAACACCAGGCGGTAGCCCCGATCAGCGAGCCCCTCGAGCTGCGCGACCTGCTGCGCCGTGGTGATCATCTCGGCCAGCACGTCGCCGTGTGAGGCCTCCACCGTGCCGGCGTTCTCGATGTGCTCCCGGGGGATCACGAGCACGTGGGTGGGAGCGCCGGGGTTGATGTCACGGAACGCGAACGTCCGCTCCGACGACGCCACCTCCTTGGCGGGGATCTCACCGGCGAGGATGCGACAGAAGAGGCAGCCGTCCATGCCGGACACGTTACGACGCCGGCGTCGCCGGTTCGTAGGCCCGGCTAACGCAGGTGGCCGGCCACCACGTTGGCGAGGAGCCGTCCACGAGGGGTGAGGCGGAGGCGCCCCTCGTCCGCCTCCTCGACGAGGCCCTCCAGCTGCTCGGCTTCGCGCAAGGCCGCGGCGTCGACCCCGGCCGGCGTGCGCAACGAGAGCTGGAGCCCCTCCAGATGCGACTCCTCGGGCGTCAGGTGCTCCTCCCCTCCGAGCGGCGGTGCTCCGGCCTCCACGGCGGCCATGTAGCGCTCGGGAGTGCGCACGTTCCACCAACGGCGGCCGCGGTCGTGGGAGTGAGCCGCACAACCGATGCCCTGGTAGTCGCCTTGGCGCCAGTACAGCTGGTTGTGACGGCACTGGTGCCCCGGACGCGACCAGTTCGAGATCTCGTACCACTCGAGCCCCGCTCGACCCAGCAGCTCCTCGGCCAGCAGGTACTTGTCGGCCTGGTCGTCGTCGTCGGGATGGCGAGCACGATCTGACGCGAGCGGTGTGCCCGGCTCGACCGTCAGGGCGTACGCGCTGACGTGCGGGGGCTCCAGGACCAGGACGGCCTCGAGGGTGGCTCGCCAGTCGTCGAGGCTCTCCCCCGCCGCCCCGTAGATGAGGTCGACGCTCCACGACTGAAACCCGGCGGCAGCAGCCAGGCCCGCCGCGCGCACCACGCTCTCCCGGTCATGCTCCCGACCGAGGGCCACGAGGACGTGCGCGGCCATCGACTGCACCCCGAAGGACACCCTGGTCACGCCGGCTCCCACGTACGCATCGAGCAGCGCCGCATCGACCGTCTCGGGATTGCACTCCACCGTTACCTCGGCCCCGGGAGCGGTGTCGATCGACCGAAGGATCGAGACCAGCAGGTGGGCCGGCAGGAGTGACGGGGTGCCACCGCCGAAGAAGACGCTCGTGGCCGGGCCCAGGTCGGCGGATGCGAGCTCCCGGCGGCAGGCCGACGCGTAGCGCTCCATGAGATGCGAGCGGTCGGTCCAGGTGGCGAATGCGCAGTAGTCGCATCGCCGGGCACAGAAGGGGATGTGGACGTAGACCCCGAACGGGGGAACGCCGAGGGCGCTAGCGGCGGAGGCCGAGCTCATCGAGACGCCGGCGCATGCCGTCCGTGGTCGTCTCGAACAGGCAGGCGATGGCACGCAGGTCTTCCGAGCGGATGGTCAGGATCTTGCCGTTGAAGTCCTGGCGCTGGACCTGGATCATGCCCAGGTAGCGCGTGATCATCTCCCGCTCCTGGCCGGTGCTGGCCTGCAGCCGACCCAGGTCGATCGAGACACGAAACTCCTCGTCACGGCCCCGTCGGGGCAGCGGCGTGAGCTCGTCGGCGCTCGCCGTGAGGTCGATGAGGTCGTCTTCACGTGCCGCGAACTCGGACACGTCCTGCGGGAGCAGCTGGTCGACCGGCACGTTGTAGAACTGGGCCAACCGCTGCAATCGCGGGACGCTGATGGCTCGCTCGCCTCGTTCGTAGGCCCCGAGCACCGACGCCTTGAACTCCTGGGTCGAGGTGGCCTCGACCTCTTGGAGCGACAGACCCTTCTGCTTCCGGATGAGGCGCAGTCGCTCGCCCACCCGGTTGGCATAGCTCGTCGTCATGCCGTTGGTCACCATGAGCGCCTCCCTTCTCTCTTAAAGTAGTCCGTCTACGGACAAATCACGTCACCTTCCGTGCTCATCCGCACGGATCCGACCGCGCACCGTACACGCCCGGGGCGCGAACATCCCCAACGAGCCCGGCGCGGAGAGCGGTCAGGAGCACCCCGGCCGCCACCGCGGCGGTCTCGGTGCGCAGCACGTTGAGCCCGAGCCCCACGGTGGCCGGAGCCATCTCGAGCTCTCGAGGTGCCCAACCGCCTTCAGGACCTATGAGCACGCTGGGGCGCAGGAGCGTGGGAGGAGCCCCACCCGGGGTGGCCAGCGCTGACGACGCCCCGAGTGCACCCAGCGCGGACTCCAGCGACATGACGTCGGCCACCTCGGGCAGCCGGGTGCGACGCGACTGCATCGCTGCTTCCCGAGCCACCTTCCGGAGGCGCGTCGTGGCCCGCGCCGCCTTGTCCCCGGACCAGCGCACCACGGTGCGCTCGGTCACCAAGGGCACGATGCGGTCGACGCCGGCCTCGGTCAGCTTCTGCACCGCCCACTCCGGGCGGTCCCCCTTGACCACCGCAAGTGCCACCGTGAGCGTCGGCTCAGCCGGCGGGGATGCCTCGATCTCGCCCGTCGGTTCGAGCTGACCGCTCTCGCCGATGCGGCAGTACCGAAGGCGGCCGGCGCCGTCGGACACGGAGACTCCCTCGCCGGCCCGCAGGCGCAGCACGCGGAGGAGGTGGTGGCGGTCCTCCTCCGACAGCACCGGGCGGTCGAGATCGACGACGAAGGCGTGCGCCGCAGCTGCAGCACCCACGCCGACTACTTGAAGGCGCTGCGGATGCGCGACAGGAAGCCGGTGTCGCTCGGCGCGACCTCCTCGTCGCGGTCACGAGCCAGCTGCCGCAGCAGGTCTTCCTGCACACGGGTGAGGTCAGTGGGGGTGTCCACCACGATCTGCACGAACAGGTTGCCCCGGCCGCGGCCGCGCACCACCGGCACCCCACGACCTCGCAGCTCGAAGACCCGGCCGGTCTGGGTGCCGGGCGGCAGCGCCAGGTCTTCCTCGCCGTCCAACGTCGAGAACACGAGGTGGGCCCCGAGGGCCGCCTGAGTCATCGGCACGTGCAGCGTGGCCACCAGGTTGTGGCCTTCGCGCTGGAACCGGTCGTGCGGGGCGACGCGCACGTGGACGTAGAGGTCACCCGGTGGGCCGCCCCGGGGCCCGGCACCGCCCCGCCCGGTGAGACGGAGCTGCGAACCGTCGTCCACCCCGGCGGGGACGTCGACGACGTAGGTCTTCTCCTCGGTGCGGCGCCCCTCCCCCCTGCAGTCCGGGCACGGGTCCGAGATCTCCTGGCCGGTGCCGCCGCATCGAGGGCACGGGCTGGCCGTGACGATCTGACCGAGGATCGAGTTGCGCACCCGCCGGACCTCACCTGCGCCCTGGCAGCCGGTGCAGGTGGCCGGGTAGGTGCCTGGCCTGGCCCCGCTGCCCTCACACGTGCCGCAGGGCACCGGCGCGCGCAGCGCGATCTCCCGCTGGATGCCGAACACCGCCTCTTCCAGCGTGAGCTCGATCACCCACTCGAGGTCGGCGCCTCGGGCCGGCCCGCCCCGCCGGCCGCCGCCACCGGCGCCTGCCGCGCCACCGAAGAAGGCGTCGAAGAGGTCTCCCAGACCACCGCCCGCGCCGAAGCCTCCGAACGGGTCACCGCCGCCCGGGGGACCGGTGCCCCGGAGGCCGTCGACGCCATAGGTGTCGTAGCGCTGTCGGCGCTCCGGGTCGCGAAGCACCTCGTAGGCCAGGCTGACCTCCTTGAAGCGCTCCTCGGCCGCCTTGTCACCGGGCTTGGCGTCGGGGTGCAGCTCCCGGGCGAGGCGGCGGTACGCCTTCTTGATCTCGTCGTCGGTGGCCGACCGGGACACGCCCAGCAGCTCGTAGAAGTCGGTGGAGGCCACGGTCAGCTCTCGCTGAGGTGGCGACCGAGGCGCTGGCTCACCAGCGCGACGGCCGCAAGGGCTTGGGGATACTTCATCCGGGTGGGCCCGACGATGCCGACCGTGCCGACGGCCTCACCTTCGACCTCGTAGGGGGCGACGACGACGGAGCACTCGGCGAGGGACTCGAGGCCGACCTCGGCGCCGATGGCGACGGACAGCCCACGGTCGAGCACATCCTTCAGCAGGGTCACCACCACATACTGCTGCTCGAGGATGGTGAGAACGCCCCGGACCGTCTCGACTGCGTCGAACGACGCCGCCATGCGCGATGCGCCACCGACGAAGACGTTCTCCTCGTCGTCGTGGCCACTGGTGAGGCCGGCCACCACCTTGGCGGCGATGTCGTCGGTGACCGGGTCGCCGGTAGGGGTCAGCCGACCCGGATCGGCCAGGGAGCGGCCGACGAGCTGCGCAGCGACGTGTGCCGAGGCCGCCGCCACCCGGTCGTCACCGGCCGGCTCGGAGCCCAGGTCGACGGATCGCTTCTCGACGACCCCGTTGGAGAGGATGGCGACGGCCAGCGCGACGCGAGGGGCCAGCACGACCAGCTGCACGGACCGAACGGTGGCCGCCTCGTGGGGCGGCCCGACCACCACGGCGGCGTAGTCGGTGAGGCCCGAGAGCAGACGGCTCGTGTCGTGCAGCATCTGCTCGAGCGCACCATGGGTGGTGTCGAAGAAGTCACGGATCCGCTGACGCTGGTTGGCCTGCAGCCCGCCGTTCGGGGTGAGGTGGTCGACGAAGAAGCGGTATCCCTTGTCGGTGGGGATGCGCCCCGCGCTGGTGTGCGGCTGGACGAGGTAGCCCTCACGCTCGAGCACCGACAGCTCGTTGCGCACCGTCGCCGACGAGACGTTCACCTCTTTGACCTGCGCGATGCGCGCCGAGCCCACGGGCTGGGCGGTTTCGATGTACTCCTCGACTACGGCGCGGAGTATGGAGGCTTTGCGGTCATCGAGCATGGTCGGCTTAGCACTCGAGTGTACCGAGTGCTAACCGCTCGCACCGAACACCGGTCGAGGGGCGACTCAGTCGTCCAGCTTCAGAGCGGAGATGAACGCTTCCTGGGGCACCTCGACGCGGCCGATGTTCTTCATCCGCTTCTTGCCCTCCTTCTGCTTGTCGAGCAGCTTCCGCTTCCGGCTGATGTCACCGCCGTAGCACTTGGCCAGCACGTCCTTGCGCTTGGCCTTCACCGTCTCCCGACTGATGATGCGCCCGCCGATGGCGGCCTGGATCGGTACGTCGAACATCTGCCGGGGGATCAGCTCGCGGAGCTTCGCAGTCATCTTCTTGCCGTACTCGTCGGCCTTCGACCGGTCGAGGATCGTGGAGAAGGCGTCGACCGGCACGCCGTTGAGCATGATGTCGATCTTCACGAGGTTCGAGCGGTCGTACCCGGCCGGCTCGTAGTCGAGCGACGCGTAGCCCTTGGTGCGGCTCTTGAGCTGATCGAAGAAGTCGATCACCACCTCGGCGAGCGGGATCCGGTAGATCAGCTCGATCCGCTCGGTGGACAGGTACTCCATCTTCTCCATGTCCCCGCGGCGCGTCTGGCAGAGGTCCATCACCGTGCCCGTGTACTCGGCCGGAGTGAGGATCGTGACCCGGAAGTACGGCTCTTCCACGAAGTCGATCTGGTGGGCATCGGGCATGTCGGATGGGTTGTCGATCACCATCGAGGTGCCGTTCTCGACCGTGACCCGGTACTCCACCGACGGGGCGGTGGCGATGAGGGCGAGGCCGAACTCCCGCTCGAGCCGCTCGCGGACGATCTCCATGTGGAGCAGGCCGAGGAAGCCGCACCGGAACCCGAAGCCGAGCGCCGTGGACGTCTCCGGGCTGTAGGTGTACGAGCTGTCGTTCAGGCGCAGCTTCTCGAGGGCCTCGCGGAGGCTGGCGAAGTCGTCGCCCTCCACCGGGTACAGCCCACAGAACACCATCGGCTTGGGCTCGAGGTAGCCGGGCAGCGCCTCCGTGGTCGGCCGGGCCGCATCGGTGATCGTCTCGCCCGACCGAGCCTCGCCGACGTCCTTGATGCCGGCGATGAGGTAGCCGACCTCGCCCGGCCCTAGCTCCTTCACCGGCACGGGCACCGGGGTGCGGATGCCGACCTCCTCGGCGTCGTGCACCGCTCCGGCCTGCAGGAACCGCAGGCGGGAGCCGGAGCGGAGCGTCCCGTTCATGACCCGCACCGCGCTGATCACCCCGCGGTACTGGTCGTAGTAGGAGTCGAAGATGAGGCCCTGCAGCGGCGCGGCCTGGTCGCCCCGGGGCGGCGGGATGCGCTGCACCACGGCGTCGAGCAGCTCGGGCACGCCCTCGCCGGTCTTGGCCGAGATGCGGAGGATCTCGTCCGCCGGGATGCCGAGCACCTTCTCGATCTCGCCGGCATAGCGGTCGGGGTCGGCCGCGGGAAGGTCGATCTTGTTGAGGCAGGCGACGATCTCGAGGTCGTGCTCGAGGGCCAGGAAGCAGTTGGCCAGGGTCTGGGCCTCGATGCCCTGGGAGGCGTCGACCACCAGCACGACGCCCTCGCAGGCCGCCAAGCTGCGGCTGACCTCGTACCCGAAGTCGACGTGGCCCGGGGTGTCGATCAGCTGGATGACCACACCGTTCCACGTCACCCGGGCGTTCTGGGCCTTGATGGTGATGCCGCGCTCGCGCTCGATGTCCATCGAGTCGAGGTACTGCTCACGCATGTCGCGGGCGCTCACGGCCCCCGTGAGCCCCAGTATCCGGTCGGCGAGCGTGCTCTTGCCGTGGTCGATGTGGGCGATGATGCTGATGTTGCGGAGGCGGTCGAGGTCCATGGGGATGCCCCGGATGGTACCTACCTCCCTCGGTCGCGCCGGCTCCCGCGCCCCCCGGGATGGCGCGAGGGGACCGCGTAGGGCCGGTAGCCTGCTCCACCCGTGAACGGCCTCCGTCGTGCCGTCCTGTTCGCCATCTTCGCCGGCACCGGCTTCTCGGCCCTCATGTTGCAGGTCGTCTGGCAACGGGTGATCTCGATGCACGGCGGCGTCGACCTGTTCTCCACCACGACGGTGGTCGCGGCCTTCCTAGGCGGGCTGGGCATCGGCAGCCTGGCCGGCGGCGCGCTGGCCGACCGCCTGGGGGCTCGGCGCTCGGTGATGGCGTTCGCCGCCGCCAACGCCGGCATCGCGCTGTTCGCCCTGGTGAGCATCGTGCTGTTCTACGACCTCTACCGGGCGGTGGCCCCGTCCCTCGACGGCCTGTTGGCCTCGTTCGCCTTCAACGCCGCCCTGCTCATCGTGCCGACCACGTTGATGGGCTTGTCGCTGCCCCTCCTGGCAAGGGGCCTGGTGGCCTCCGTCGGCGACATCGGCCCCCTTGTGGGTCGCCTCTACGCGGTGAACACCTTGGGTGCGGCGCTCGGTGCGGCGGTGTCCGGGTGGTACCTCCTCGGCACCTTCGGCTTCACCAACGTCGTTCGCATCGCCGCCGCCATCAACCTGACCGCCGCGCTCCTCGTCTTCACCCTCCTGAGGGCGGTCAGCAGGTCAGCGGACGAGTCCGAAGCGACGGCTGCCTCCTCTTCCGTCGGCGCCACCTCGGTAGGCGGAGCGTCCGCCGGTGGCCTGGCGTGGCCGTGGTTCGTCGTCTACGCGCTCACCGGCGCCGTCGCCCTGGGTCTGGAGATCGTCTTCTTCCGGCTCATCGACACCGTGATGCGGTCGAACTCCTACAGCTTCGGCCACGTCCTGAGCCTCTACCTGGCGCTGTTCGGCATCGGGGCCGGCCTCGGGTCTCTCCTGGTGCGCCGGGCGAGGCGCCCCGAGCGCTGGTTCCTCGGCCTGCAAGGGGCGGCCGGGGTGTCCGCCCTGGCGGGTGTGCTCGCGCTGCTGGCCCCGCTCAAGGGCTTCGACCCCTTCGCGCTCGGCAGCCGGCTGGAGGCGTACTTCCTCGGAGACGGCTTCGCCACCGGGTTCCGGGGCGAGAACCACAACGTCGGCGTCATCGTCTTCGCCAACGTCATCGCGCCCCTGATGATCATGGGCCTGCCCGTCGTGCTCGGCGGGGCCTCCTTCCCGTTCGTCCAAGCTCTCGTGGCTCGCCGGGTGGACACGCTCGGCCGGCGCACCGGGCTGTTGCTGTTCGCCAACATCGTCGGCAACGTTACCGGGTCGCTCCTGACC
>CADCTF010000038.1 GCA_902805655.1 uncultured Acidimicrobiales bacterium | reverse complement strand
GACGCTCGACGAGTACCGCAAGCACCTCGAGAAGGACGCCGCGCTCGAGCGCCGCTTCCAGCCGATCCAGGTCGGTGAGCCGTCCCTGGCCCACACGATCGAGATCCTCAAGGGCCTGCGCGACCGGTACGAGGCGCACCACCGCGTCTCCATCACCGACGGCGCCCTGGTGGCGGCGGCGAACCTGGCCGACCGCTACATCAACGACCGGTTCCTGCCGGACAAGGCGATCGACCTGGTCGACGAGGCGGGCGCGCGCCTGCGCATCCGCCGGATGACCGCCCCGCCGGACCTGCGCGAGTTCGACGAGAAGATCGCCGACGTCCGCCGCGAGAAGGAGTCGGCGATCGACGCCCAGGACTTCGAGAAGGCCGCCTCGCTGCGGGACGACGGGAAGCGCCTGCTGGGCCAGAAGGCCGAGCGCGAGAAGCAGTGGAAGTCCGGTGACATGGACGTCGTCGCCGAGGTGGACGAGGAGCTGATCGCCGAGGTCCTCGCCATCGCCACGGGCATCCCGGTCTTCAAGCTGACCGAGGAGGAGTCCCAGCGGCTGCTCCACATGGAGGACGAGCTGCACAAGCGCGTCATCGGCCAGGAGGAGGCCATCAAGGCCGTCTCCCAGGCGATCCGTCGCACCCGCGCCGGCCTCAAGGACCCCAAGCGCCCGGGCGGCTCGTTCATCTTCGCCGGCCCCACCGGCGTCGGGAAGACCGAGCTCGCCAAGTCGCTCGCGGAGTTCCTGTTCGGCGAGGAGGACTCGCTCATCCAGCTCGACATGAGCGAGTTCAGCGAGAAGCACACCGTCTCGCGGCTGTTCGGCTCGCCCCCCGGCTACGTGGGGTACGAGGAGGGCGGCCAGCTCACCGAGAAGGTGCGTCGCAAGCCGTTCTCCGTGGTCCTGTTCGACGAGGTCGAGAAGGCCCACCCGGACATCTTCAACTCGCTGCTGCAGATCCTGGAGGACGGTCGCCTGACCGACAGCCAGGGCCGGGCCGTCGACTTCAAGAACACGGTGCTGATCATGACGTCGAACCTCGGCACCGCCGATCTCCGACGGGCTTCGCTCGGCTTCGCCCGCAGCGACGAGGCGGTCAGCTACGAGCGCATGAAGGAGAAGGTCAACGAGGCGCTGAAGGCTCACTTCCGCCCGGAGTTCCTGAACCGGATCGACGACGTGATCGTGTTCCACGAGCTGACCAAGGCCGAGATCACCCAGATCGTCGACCTGCAGATCAAGCGGGTGCGCAGCCAGCTGGAGGCGCAGGGCCTCGGTCTCGAGCTCACCAACGAGGCCAAGCTCGTGCTGGCCGACAAGGGCTACGACCCGCAGTACGGAGCCCGTCCGCTGCGCCGTGCCATCCAGCGCAACATCGAGGACCCGCTCTCGGAGCGCATCCTCTACAAGGAGTTCCGGGCCGGCGAGACGATCATCGTGGATGCGGAGGATGGCGAGATCGTCTTCCGGACCCTCGACGGCTTCGAGCCGCCCCCCATGGAGCTCGCCGGAACCGGCTCGGCTGAATGAACCGGCTCCGCTGACCGAGCTGCAGCAACAGCCGACTGAGCTGGAGCTGTCGACCGGTCCAGAGTCGAAACGAGGTGCACGCCCGGTGCGTGCACCTCGTCGCGTCCGGGTGCGGTTGGGCCTGGCCGTGGTGGCGATGGTGGTCGGCGGGGGGTGCAAGGTCGACGTGGCCGTCGGCATCGAAGCCGACCGTTCGGGAGCCGGCCGGGTCACGGTGACGGCCCAGCTCGACCGGGCGGCGGTGCAACGGGCGGGGGACCTGAGCACCCAGCTGCGGACCGGCGATCTCGTCGCCGCCGGGTGGGACGTGGACCCGCCGAAGCCCGTGGCCCAGGGAGGCGTGCAGCTGGTGGCCACCAGGCCGTTTCGCGACCCGGCTGAAGCGGAGCGGATCCTGCAGACGATCACCGGTGCCAACGGGCCGGTGCGCGGCTTCACGCTGACCTCGAAGCGGTCCTACTTCTCCACGGAGACCACGCTCCGCGGGGTGGTCGACCTGACCGCCGGCATCGAGGCCTTCACCGATGCCGACCTCCAGGCCAAGCTGGGCGGGGTTCCACTCGGCCTGACGGCCCCGCAGCTCGAGCGGGAAGCACTGGCGCCGCTCGACCAGATCTTCGGCCTGCAGGTGGCCGTCTCCATGCCCGGGGACGTCACGGCCAACACGCCCACCGTCACCGACGACGACGCCGTGTGGCCCGTGCGCCTCGGCCAGGAGGTAGCCATCGAGGCCGTCTCCACCACCTCCAACCGCACCAACATCGCCTTCCTGGTCGTCGCCGCAGTGGCTGCGCTCGGCTTCCTGAGCACCTCGGGGCTGGCGATAGTCCGGCGCCGTGGCCGTCGCTGACACACCACCTCCGTAGGGTGCAGCCATGGCCAAGCTGAGGACGGTGCACCGCTGCACGGACTGCGGGGCTGCGTCGCCGCAGTGGGCCGGGAAGTGCTCGGGCTGCGGCGCGTGGAACTCGCTGGTCGAGGAGGTGGACGAGCCGCGACCTGTAGCCCGGTCCGGTCGGTCGCCCGCAGCCGACCGTCCGGTGCCCGTCACCGAGGTCGACAGCGCTGAGTTCTCGCCCCGCCCGACCGGCATCGCCGAGCTCGACCGGGTGCTCGGAGGGGGTCTGGTGCCAGGGTCGGTCACCTTGGTCGGGGGCGAGCCCGGCATCGGCAAGTCCACGCTGCTCCTCCAGGCCATGGCCTCGCTCGCCCGCTCCGGGGCGCGGTGCCTGCTGGTCTCGGCCGAGGAGAGCAAGCACCAGGTGCGGTTGCGGGCCGAGCGCCTGGGAGCGCTCGACGGCCGGCTGTGGCTGGTGTCCGAGACCAGCATCCCTGGCATCCTCGCGGCGATCGACGAGGTTGCGCCCGACTACCTCGTGGTCGACTCGATCCAGACCGTGTTCCACCCCGACATCGGTGCTGCGCCGGGTTCGGTGTCACAGGTGCGGGAGTGCGCCGCTGCCCTCGTGCACGTGGCCAAGGAGCGCAACCTGGCCACGCTGCTGGTCGGCCACGTCACCAAGGACGGCGGGCTGGCCGGGCCGCGGGTGCTCGAGCACATCGTGGACACGGTGCTCTCGTTCGAAGGTGACCGTCATCATGCCCTTCGCCTCCTGAGGGCGGCGAAGCACCGCTTCGGTTCGACGGAGGAGCTGGGCCTGTTCGAGATGGCAGAGGCCGGGCTCAACGACGTGCCCGACCCGAGCGGCCTCTTCCTCGGTGACCGCAGGCCGGGAGTGGCCGGCTCGGTGGTGGTACCGGCCCTCGAAGGGCACCGGCCGCTGCTGGTCGAGCTGCAGGCCCTCGTCGTGAAGACCTCGATGGTGATGCCCCGTCGGTCGGCCCAGGGGCTCGACGGCGGCCGGCTCGCCCTGCTGCTGGCCGTGCTCGAGCGCAGGGTCGGCCTGCCCTTCAACGAGCGCGAGGTCTACGCCTCGGCCGTGGGTGGTGTGAAGGTCGTGGAGCCGGGCGCCGACCTCGCCCTTGCCCTGGCGCTCGCCTCCGCGCTCACAGGTGACGCCGTGCCCGACGGCCTGGTGGCGTGCGGTGAAGTCGGTCTGGCCGGTGAGATCCGCCAGGTCGGCCAGACCGCTCGTCGACTCGCCGAGGCGGCGCGCCTGGGCTTCACCGAGGCGGTCGTTCCGCTCTCGGCGCCCGAGTGCCCGGGCGGCATGCGGTTGCACCGGGTCGGCTCCCTCGCCGAAGCCATCGCCGCGGTGGGCATCGGCACCCGCCGCCGCGAGTGAGCCGACCGGTCACCCGACGACGAGCGTGCCGTCCATTCCGGGGTGGATGGTGCAGCGGTAGGGAAAGCGGCCCGCCTTGTCGAAGGTAGCGCTGAACACCCTGCCTTCGCCGTAGAGCTTCGAGCTGGGCAGCGACCCGTCCTTGAAGACCACGTTGTGCGAGGCGTTCGACTTGTTGGGCCACGCCACCGTGGCGCCCACGGGCACCGACGCCTCCTTCGGCAGGTACTCGCCGACGCTGCGGGCGGAGGTCACCACGTCCACCACGACCGCGCCGGGCGGCACGTCGGTGGCGGTCACCTCGGCCGGTGACCCACCGCCGCTGTCGGAGCCGCAGGCCACCAGCGCGACGGTGGCCACCAAGCCGAGCAGGCCGACGAGCCACCCCCGCCGGACGGAGCTAGCGGAGATGCGATCAGGGGCGGAGTGGGGCAGCACGCTGTCAGTACTATCCGACACCGCCGCCCCGTGCCCACCCCGTGGACCGCGACAAAACGGACCGCCCGATACCATTCCCGCGATGCTGGCCAGGCGAAGCGCGACGCTCATCGAGGCTCTCGCCGCGGTTGCACCCGGTCGGGCGCTCCGGGAGGGCATCGACCGCATCCTGCAGGCCAACATGGGGGCGCTGATCGTCGTCGACGACGGCCCCGACGTCCTCGCCATCTGCTCGGGCGGCTTCCTGCTCGACGCCGAGTTCTCGCCGCAGCGCCTGTCCGAGCTGGCCAAGATGGACGGGGCGATCATCCTGGCGCCGGACGCCAGCCGCATCGCCCGGGCCAACGTGCACCTGGTGCCCAACCCCAACGTGCCGACGTCCGAGACGGGCACCCGCCACCGCACAGCCGAGCGGGTGGCGCGGTCGATCGACGTTCCGGTGATCTCCGTCTCCGAGGAGCTGTCACTGATCGCGGTCTACCGGGGGGCGGTGAAGCACCCGCTGGAGGCGATCCCGCGGCTGCTGGCCCGGGCCAACCAGGCGCTGCAGACCCTCGAGCGCTACAAGGCCCGCCTCGACAACGTGAGCGGCTCGCTCTCGGCCCTCGAGGTGGAGGACCTGGTGACGGTGCGCGATGTGGTCACCGTGCTGCAGCGGGCCGAGATGGTGCGCCGCATCGCCGAGGAGATCGACAGCTACATCGTCGAGCTGGGTGAGGACGGCCGCCTGGTGCGGCTGCAGCTGGAGGAGCTCATGGGAGGCGTGGAGGACGATCGCCGTCTGGTCATTCAGGACTACTTCCGCGACGACAGCCACTTCCAGCTGGAGCGGGCCATGGACACCCTTGCCGAGTACTCGACCGAGGATCTGCTCGACCTGAAGATGGTGGTCGACGTGCTGCACCTGCCCGGCACCGCGGCCCTCGACGTGAACATCCAGCCTCGCGGGTACCGCCTGCTGTCGAAGGTGCCTCGTCTGCCGGACAGCCTCGTCGAGCGCATCATCGACCGCTTCGGGAACCTCCAGAAGATCCTGCGGGCCACCATCTCCGACCTGGACGACGTGGAAGGTGTGGGCGACGTGCGGGCCCGGGCGATCCGGGACGGATTGTCCCGCCTGGCCGAGACCAGCATCCTCGACCGCTACAGCTGAGCGCTCGGGGCACACTGGCGGGATGCAGATCGAGCTCCCTTCCGGCACCCAGGCCGAGCTGGCCGTGCCCCCGGCTTCCGCCCTGCGCGGCCTGGTGATCGCGCCCGACGTGGGAGGGCTCCGGCCGCTGTTCACCGACCTGGTCGAGCGCCTCAGCCGAGAGAACACCTGGGCCGTCTGCGCGGTCGAGCCCTATCCCGGCCAGGGAGACCTCGGCCTCGAGGCCAGGTTGGCCGGGCCGCTCGACCACGCCCGCCTGGCCGCCGACCTGCGGTCCGCGGCCGACGAGCTGACCACCAGGGCCGACGTGGAGCGGGTGGCCGTGCTCGGGTTCTGCATGGGCGGGATGCTGGCGTACCGGGCCGCCGGCACCGGCCGGTTCGATCGCGCCGTCTCCTTCTACGGGATGATCCGGCCGCCGGCTCAGTGGTCCGAGCCGGGCAACGACCCGCTCGACGCCCTGGCCTCGCCCGACGCCTGCCCCACCCTCGCCATCTGCGGCGGGCAGGACCGGTGGACGCCTGCCGGCGACATCCAGGCGCTGCGGAGCCTCAGCTCCTCGGTCACCGTGCACGAGTACCCCGACGCGGATCACGGCTTCGTCCATGACCCGTCGCGGCCGGCCCACCGCCCCCACGACGCCGCTGACGCCTGGAGATGGGCGGTCGACTTCCTCGCCTAGGTCCCGGCGGGGTTCAGCGCGAGCGCCGGGCCAGCTGCTCTCGGTCGGTGATGCGGTACCGGCGGTCACCCTGCTCGAGCCACCCGAGCCTGATGAAGGCGGCCAGGGCCTTGTTGACCCGCTCGCGAGAGGCGCCCACCATGCCGGCCAGCTCTTCCTGGGTGACGGGCAGGATGAACTCGTCGTGGTCCCCCGCCAGCTCGAGGAGCCGCTTCGCCGTGCGCCCGGTGACGTCGAGGAAGACGGAGTCGGCCAGATCCGCGTTGGTGTTGCGAAGCCGGGCGGCGAGGATGCGCACCACGTGCCACAGCAGCTGCGGCGAGCGCTCGAGCGTCGCCCGCACGGGCGCGTAGGGCACGACGGCGAGCACCGACGGCTCGAGGGCCCGGGCCTGGGCCGAGCGGCCGTTGCCGTCGAACAGCGGCATCTCCCCGAACATGTCACCGGCCTCCATGAGGGCGATCACGGACTCCCGCCCGTCAGGCGAGCTGTTCACGATGGCCACGCGGCCGGTCTTGACCACATAGAGCTCCACGGCTTCCTGGCCTTCGTCGAAGACCAGGTCGTTGCGGCGGAGACGACGTACCTCGCCGCTGGCGGTGATGCCGTCGAGATCCGCTGTCGGAAACCCGTTGAACAGCTCCGACCCCGCCAGCAGCGCCCGTACGTCCACCGGCCGGATGCTATCGGTGAACAGCGGGAGGCCCCTCTGAACAGCCAGTTTCGGCGTGAAGGGGATTGGTCAAAGCGGGGCGCGCCCCTTACCCTGCAGACATCGCTTCTCGGTTTCTTGGTTGGGAGAACTATGCCGTTCGACGTCGGTGACAAGGTCGTCTACCCGCACCACGGTGCTGCGGTCATCGAGCGCAAGGAGACCAAGGAGGCCTTTGGCGAGACGGCCGAGTACCTGGTCCTCAGGGTCGCGTACAGCGATCTGACGCTGATGGTGCCGACCGACAAGACCGACGAGGTCGGCCTCCGTGAGGTCATCAACGACGAAGAGGTCGAGGAGGTGTTCGCCGTCCTCCGCAAGAAGGAGGCGCGCATGCCGACCAACTGGTCCCGGCGCTACAAGAACCACGTGGAGAAGCTGAAGTCGGGTGACATCTACCAGGTCGCAGAAGTCGTGAGGAACCTCTCGATCCGCGACAAGGACAAGGGCCTCTCGGCCGGCGAGAAGCGCATGCTGTCCCGGGCCCGCCAGATCCTGGTGTCGGAGCTGACCTTCGCCATCGGCGTCGACGAGGCCGAGGCCGAGAAGAAGCTGGACGAGGTGCTCCCCTAGCTTCAGCCCCTCGGCGTTCGCGCCGATGAAGGGCACGTAGGCGCGCTGTTCAGCGCGCCTCTGCGGGAGTGCCGTGTTCGTCGAGATCGTCCGTCTGTTCATCGTGTTCCTCGCCACGGCCGCCGGCCACGAGCTCGGCGCGGGCGGGACGACGCTGACGTCGGACACCGGTGCCATCGTCGGTGCCACGCTCGGGGCCTGCGTGGGCTACGTGGGCGGCGGCTTCTTCGGGCGGCTGCTCGGCCATGTCATGGGCGCGGTCGAGGAGCGGGTGGAGCGGGCGCCGACGGGTCGCATGCTCGCCGGTGCCCTCGGCTCGGCCTTCCTCGGCGGTCTGTCCGCGCTCATCGGCGTGCCGGCGGTCGTGCTGCTGCCCGGCTTGTGGGGCTGGCCAGTGCTCGGGCTGGTCGTATGGATCGGCGTCTACGCCGGCTACCGGCTGGCCGCCGGCCGCTACGAGGACCTGCTGGCCATGGCCGGCCTCTCCACCCGACCGCTCGTGCGGGCCACCGCCTACGAACGTTCCTACGACGGGGGCTACCTCGTCGACACCAGCGCCATCATCGACGGCCGGCTCCTGGCCGTCGCCCGCGCCGGGTTCCTGCGAGGGGCCCTGCTGATCCCGCAGTTCGTGCTGGACGAGCTGCAGTCCATCGCGGATGCCCATGAACCGAACCGCCGCCGTCGCGGC
>CADCTF010000037.1 GCA_902805655.1 uncultured Acidimicrobiales bacterium | reverse complement strand
CCCACCGAGCCAGCTCCCACACCAGGTCGTGGTCCCGCACCCACAGGCCGACCTCGGCGTGATCACGGAGGTTGTCCCGGTAGTCGTGGAAGTTGAGGTGGCGGTCCCCCGCTCGAGACCTGCCAGCTGGTAGGTGTCGGGCGTTCCGCCAAGAACTCCGACAGCGAGGGACCACCACCGTGAAGAAGGACTACCAGACCCGGCCTGCGCGGTCGGTGCACGAACCAGCCGGCACTGTGCCGGACAGCGTGACCGTGGCCATGGCCGACCTGGCGGAGACGCTGCGGGAGGGCCTGCTCGCCCTTGCCGTGGGCACCGGGTTGCAGGTGATGGCGGCGCTGATGGAGGAGGACGTGACCGCCTTGTGCGGCCCGAAGGGCCGCCACGACCCGGCCCGGGCGGCGGTGCGCCACGGCAGCGAGGCGGGCTCGGTGACCCTGGGCGGGCGGCGGGTGCCGGTGCGCCGGCCGAGGGTCCGCACCGCGGATGGCGGGGCGGAGGTGGCGGTGCCCGCCTACGAGCTGTTCGCCTCGACGGAGCTGTTGGGCCGCATGGCCATGGAGAAGATGCTGGGCAAGTTGTCCACCCGCCGCTACCCACTCGGCCTCGAACCGGTCGGCTCCCAGGTCGACGCCGTGGCGTCCTCGACGTCGAAGTCGTCGGTCTCCCGCCGCTTCGTCACCGCCACGGAGACAGCGCTCGCAGAGCTGATGTCCGCCGACCTGTCCGGGCTGGACCTGGTCGCGTTGATGGTCGACGGGGTCCGGTTCGCCGAGCACACGTGCATCGTCGCCCTGGGCATCACCGCCGAGGGGACCAAGGTGCCCCTCGGTGTCGTCGAAGGGTCCACGGAGAACACCACCACCGTCACTGACCTGCTCAGCGGGCTGCGGGACCGGGGCCTGGACACCACCCGCCCGGTCCTCGTCGTGATCGACGGGGCCAAGGCCCTCGCCGCTGGGGTGCGGGCGGTGTTCGACCACCCCGTCATCCAACGCTGCCAGCTCCACAAGGTCCGCAACGTCACCGACCGGCTCCCGGACCGGCTCGGTTCGACCGTGGCCAAGCGGATGCGGGCCGCCTACCACGCAGAGAGCGCTCTTCAGGCGGAGACCCAGCTCGAGGCCCTCGCCGCCGAGCTCGCCAAGACCCACCCCGGCGCCGCGGGCAGCCTGCGCGAAGGCCTGGCCGAGACGGTCACGATCCTTCGGCTCGGCGTGCCGCCCACCCTCGCCCGCACGCTGCGCTCCACGAACGCGATCGAGTCGATGATCGAGATCTGTCGCGACCGTTCAACGAACGTGAAGCGCTGGCGGGACGGCACCATGGCACTGCGCTGGTGCGCCGCCGGCATGGCCGAAGCCGCGAAACAGTTCCGACGCGTCAACGGCCACCTCCACCTCCCCACCCTCCGCCGCGCCCTCGACGCTCACATCACCAAGGGCGCCACAACCGACAACTACGCTGCTGACGTCGCCTGATCGACAACGGGCCGCCACCGAAGTTCCACGGAACTCGGGACAACCTCCGGTACGCCGACGCCATGCCTGGCCACCACTCACCGTCGACCAGGACCTCGACCGCGACGGGCGGTCCAGCCGCACCAGCGGCGGCA
>CADCTF010000036.1 GCA_902805655.1 uncultured Acidimicrobiales bacterium | reverse complement strand
GACGGAGTAGAGTTCACGCGCCTTCCCGGTCCCGACCAGGCGCGAGAGGAAGTAGCTCCCCCCGAAGTCGCCCGAGAGCCCCACCTTGGCGAACGAGGTGGTCAGCTTGGCGCCCTCGGCGGCGATACGGAGATCGCAGGCTAGCGCCATGCAGAGGCCGGCCCCGGCGGCGGCGCCCGGCAGCGACGCGAGCGTCGGCTTCGGCATCTGATGCAGCCAGCGCGAGCACTCCATGCCCGCCCTCAACAGCCTGTTCGCCTGCTCGAAGGTGCCGGGGCCGGCGGCGCCCGCGGCGCCCTCCAGCTCCGACATGGCCTTGACGTCGCCGCCGGCGCAGAAGGCCGTTCCCGCGCCCGTCAGCACGACGCATCCCACGGTCTCGTCCACGGCCAAGCGCGGCAGCGCCTCGAGCAGACCCTCCACCATCTCCCGGTCCATGGCGTTGCGGCGCTCGGGCCGGTTCATGGTCAGAACGGCCACGCCGTCGTCGTGGTCCTCGCTCAGCACGCTCATGCCGGCCTCACTCGGCGGCGGTCAGCGACGGGCGCGACTCCACCGGGGCGCTCGGGACATCTTGGTATTTCTTCAGTTCGTGGCGGCCGACGACCAGGTGATGGACCTCGTCCGGGCCGTCGACGATGCGCAGCGTGCGCATACCCATGTACATCCCCGCGAGCGGGGTCCACTGCGACAGCCCCGCGGCGCCATGGAGCTGGATGGCCCGGTCGATGATCTGGCAGCAGAGTTCCGGCACCATGGCCTTCACCGCGTGGACCCAGATCCGCGCCTCCTTGTTGCCGAGGACGTCCATCGCGCGGGCCGCCCGCAGGACCATGAGGCGCATGGCCTCGATCTCGATGCGCGAGCGGGAGACGAGCTCCAGGTTCTTGCCGAGCTGGATCAGGGGGCGCCCGAAGGCGTCCCGGCTGAGGCCCCGCCTGCACATCAGATCGAGCGCCTTCTCGGCTTCGCCGATAGCGCGCATGCAGTGGTGGATGCGCCCCGGCCCGAGCCTCGCCTGCGAGATCTCGAAACCACGCCCCTCCCCCAGCAAGATGTTCTCCTTCGGCACCCGGACGCCGGTGAGACGGATGTGCATGTGGCCGTGGGGGGCGTCGTCGCGCCCGAAGACCTGCATCGGTTCGAGGATCTCCAGCCCCGGGGTGTCCAGCGGGACAAGGATCTGGGACTGCTGGCGGTGGGGCTCGGCGGCGGGGCTCGTCTTGACCATGCAGATCATGATCTTGCAGCGCGGATCGCCGGCCCCGGAGATGTAGTACTTCTCGCCGTTGATGATCCACTCGTCGCCGTCGAGCACGGCCGACGTGGCGATGTTGCGGGCGTCGGAGGACGCGTGGTCGGGCTCGGTCATGCCGAAGCACGAACGGATCTCGCCGTTCAGCAGGGGCTCGAGCCACTGCTTCTTCTGCTCAGGGGTGCCGACGCGCTCGAGCACCTCCATGTTGCCGGTGTCGGGTGCCGAGCAGTTGAGGCACTCGGAGGCCAGGCGGTTCTTGCCGAGCTCGACGGCGATGTAGGCGTAGTCGAGGTTCTTCAGCCCCTTGCCGGTCTCCGAGTCGGGCAGGAAGAAGTTCCAGAGGCCGTTGGCCTTGGCCTTGGCCTTCACGCCGTCGAGCAGCTCGAGCTGACCCGGGGCGTAGCTCCACCGGTCCTCCCGGTCGGCGCCCAGGCGGTAGAACTCCTCGGTGATCGGGTCGACCTCCTCCGAGATGAAGGTCTTGACCGCCTCCAGGAGCGGGCGGGCGCCCTCGGACATGCCGAGGTTGTAGAGCTCGCCCCCGAAGTCGTCGAGGTTCAGCGGGTTGGCAGGCATGGGGTCCCCTTCGGGCTCGAGTCGATGCGGATCTTGTCAGCCGCCGGGTTCGGGACGCACCCAGGCGCGGAGCAGATCGTCCCGGCGAGCCTGCCACTCCTCGGCGGTCAACGCGAAGCGCATGTGGTCCTCCCACACGCCGTTGATCTCCAGGTAGCGCTCGGCGACGCCCTCGTGCCGGAGCCCGACCTTTTCGACCACCCGGCGGCTGGGGCCGTTGCGGGGGATGATCGACACCTGCACCCGGTGCAGGCCGAGGTCCTCGAACGCGAAGCGCATGAGGGTCACCAGCGACTCGGGCATCAGCCCCCGCCCGGCGTGGTGATGGTCGATCCAGTAGCCGACGTAGGCGTTCTGGAACGAGCCGCGCTGGATGCTGTTGAGGTTGATCTCGCCGGCCAGCTGCCCGTCCGTGAAGATGCCGAAGCCGAAGCCGGCCCCGAGCTCGCGCTCGCGGTCTCGCGCGCCGCACCGGGCGAGGAACGCCCGCCGGTCGTCCGCCGGATCCGGATGGCCCGGCGCCGGACGTGACTCCCACTTCACCAACCAGTCACGGCTGCGGTACCGGACCTCCCGCCACTGGTCCCAGTCCGCTCCGGTGAGCGGCCGCAGGGTGACGCGCTTGCCCTTCAGCTCGAGCGGGGTCGCACGCAGCATCACCCGATCACCTCCCCCAGCGCCGCCAGCAGCAGCGTGACGTTGCGGGGACGAGCCGTGTGACCCATGCAGCCGATGCGCCACACCTTGCCGGCGAGCGGCCCGACCCCGCCGCCGATCTCTATGCCGTGGCGCTCGAGCAGGGTGCGGCGCACGGCCACGTCGTCCACCCCGTCGGGGATCACCACCGTGGTGAGCTCGGGCAGACGATGCCCCTTCTCGGCGAAGAGCTCGAGCCCCAGGCGCTCGAGGCCCTCGTGCAACGCCCGGCCACAGCTCTCGTGCCGCTGCCACGCTGCCTCGAGCCCCTCGGCGAGCAGCGCGCCGAGCCCAGCGTGAAGGGAGAACACCATCGAGATGGGGGCGGTGTGGTGGTACTTGCGGGCGCCGCTGGTGCCGGCGTACTCGCCGATCATCCCGAGGTCGAGGTACCACGACTGCGGCTTCTCCACCCGCCGGGCCCAGGCCCGGTCGTTCAGGGTCAGGGGTGCGAGCCCAGGTGCCACGCCGAGGCACTTCTGGGTGCCGCTGTACGCGACGTCGACGCCCCATGCATCGATCTCGAGCGGGATGCCGCCGAGTGAGGTCACCGCATCCACCAGCAGGAGGGCGTCGCCCTTGCCCGCCCCCAGCTCCTCGACGTCGTTGCGCACCCCCGTCGACGTCTCCGCGTGCACGACGGCGATGACCTTGGGCGACGGGTGCGCGGCCAGCAGCGCGGCCGGGTCGAGCGACTGACCCCACGGAGCGTCGACCCGCACCACATCGGCGCCGCACCGGGTCGCCACGTCGCACATCCGCTCCCCGAACAGCCCGTTCACCCCGACGACGACCACGTCACCCGGGCCGACCAGGTTGACGAACGCCGCTTCCATGCCGGCTGATCCCGTGCCGCTGATGGGGACGGTGCGGGGGTTGGTGGTGCGGAACACCGTCCGCAGCCGATCGCAGGTCTCGTCGAGGATCTGGACGAACTCAGGGTCGAGGTGCCCCAGCATCGGCCGACCGAGGGCTGCGACGGCCTCGGGGTACGGGTTGCAGGGTCCCGGCCCCATGAGGACCCGGTCGCTCAGCGGCCGCTCAGTCGACATGCGACGACACCGGCTGGACGAGCACAGAGGGCACGTCGGCACTCTAGGACGGACGATCGGGGCCCCGCCCGGATGGCGCTACTGCGGACGTCGCTCTCCCCGCAGCAGGTCCATGACCATGCCGTCGAGGATGTCGGACTCCGACACGAGGCACTCGTCGAAGTCGAAGTAGCGGAAGAGGGCCACGAGGATCAGGGCCCCGCCGACGATGATGTCGGCCCGTGCGGCCTCCAGGCCCGGGTTGAAGACCCGATCCGCCCGGGGCTCCATGGCCAAGGTGCGGAACACGTCCTCGGCGGCGGCGCGCGTGAGACGGAAGTGGTGGACGCGGTCCCGGTCGTACTCGTGCAGACCCTGCTCGACCGACGCGACGGTCGACACCGTTCCGGCCAGCCCGACGAAGGTCCGGGCGTCGCGCGATGCCGGCACGACGCGCGCCACGTCCTCCAGGTGCCCCCGGACGATGGACAGCGCGTCGCTCAGCTCGCCGGCGGACGGCGGGTCGCCGTGCAGGAAGCGCTCGGTCACGCGCACGCAGCCGACGTCGATCGACAGGCCGCCGACCGGCTCCGTCGTGCCCACCACGATCTCGGTCGACCCGCCGCCGATGTCGGCCACCAGGAACGGTCCGTCGTCCGCATCGAGCTCGGACGTTGCGCCGGCGAAGGACAAGCGGCCCTCTTCGTCCCCCGACAACAGCTCGGGTCGGGTGCCGACGACCGCCTCGGCGGCATCGAAGAGCTCGTCGCGGTTGGCGGCGTCGCGGGCGGCCGACGTGGCCGTGATGCGCACCCGGCCGACGCCGTGCACGTCCATCACCTCGCGGTAGCGGCCGAGCACCTCCACCGTGCGGGCGATGGCCTCGGGCGCGAGCCGGCCCGTGGCGTCGACGCCGGCGCCGAGCCGGGTGATGGTCATCAGCCGCTCGAGCGGTCGGGAGCCATCGTGCACGAGGAGCCGCGTCGAGTTGGTGCCGCAGTCGATGGCGGCGACGGGGGTCACCGGCGTCACGGACGGACCCGCTCGTGGACCCAGCGCCCGATGGGGTCCGGGCCGCCGGCCAGAAACCATGCGTAGTGGGCGTGCAGGCACTTCACACCACGCCTCGTGCCACCGACCCCCGCGCTCGGCTTGTGACCGGTCCAGCCGTCCGGCAGGGCCGCGTCGCGCTCGGCCCGGTACCGGTCGTGGGCCCTCTGCAGCTCGTCGGGGTCCACGGCGGCCTCGGCCCGGCGCACGCCGCCCCCCGCCTCGAGCCTGCTCACCGCCAGCGCCACGTCTCCGTCGAGCAGCCAGTAGCGGGTGGGCATGGGGGTGCCGTCATCCAGCAACGGGTCGTTGCGGATCACGAGCGGCGTGCCCGAGGGGTTGCGGACGACGATCTGGAATCGACCTTGGGGCGGGCGACCGAGCAACGCCGCCACCTCCGCCGAGTCACGCTCGTGCCGGGCTGCGTCGTCGTCGGATGCGGTGCTCAGCGGTGCTGACGGCGGCGCCGGAGGAACCACAGGATCACGAGGACGCCGGCCACCAGGGGCACGGCTCGCTTGGCGGCCGGGATGCCAGCCGCCTCCAGCAGGTCGACGGCCTCACGCTCGACCGACTCGATCTTCCGTGGGCCCGAGGCGGCCGATGCCATCGGCTCCTCACCGTGCACCCGGCCGGACACGATCGCCGCCGCCGGGGCCGGCTCGCCGAGGGTCTCGGCCAACCCGTCGTCGGAGATGGGCGGAAGCGTGTCGGTTCCCGTGGCCGTCGAGGTGGCGGTCGCGGCAGCCGACGCCGGAACCGCAGGAGCCACCGGTTCGGCGGTGGGGTCGTACATGGCGATGGCTTCGGCAGCCGGTCCCTCGGCCACGATGACGTCAGAGTCGGCCGGTGCCTCGGAGGCGGCCGGTGCGGTCAGCAGGTCGGTCTCCAGGCAGTCGACGAACTGGGTGAGCAGCTTGGCCGAGACCTCGGCCAGGGTGCCACGGCCGAACTGGGCCACCTTGCCGGTGACGGTGAGGTCGGTGACCACCGTGACCGACGTGCCGCTGCCGTCGGGCCTGAGCGTGGCGGTGATGATGGCGTTCGCGTTGCCCTGGCCGCGACTGTCGCGGGCATCGGCCTTCAGCACCGCCTTGTGGCCGGCATCGTCCTTCTCGAGGAACGTCGCCTTGCCCTTGTACTGGGCGGTGATGGGACCGACCTTCACCTTCACGATGCCGCGGTACTCGTCACCCTCGACCTCTTGCAGCTGCGCGCCCGGCAGGCACGGGGCGATGCGCTCCACATCGGTGAGGACGGCCCACGCCTCGTCGATCGGGACGCTCACGCGGAATTCGTTGGTCAGCTCCACTGGGCCAGGTCCTCCAAGGTGTCGATGTCGACGGCGGTGCCGGTGCACGCTACTTCTCCCACCAGATCCGGCCGACTGCGCATCAGGGCGCGCGCCCCCTCGTCGCCGTCGAAGCTGAGCAGCGGCCACACCTCGGCGGCCAGACGCACCGGGTTGCGCCGACGGCCCTCGTAGGTCGCCACGGAGATGGGAGTCGTCCCACCCGCCACCGCGCTCCAGGCTTCTGAGGTCACCAGCGGCTGGTCACCCAGGCCGACCACCACCGCGCCGAGCCTGGCACGTGCCGCCTCGTCGATCGCCACCCCCAGCGAGGTGGCCTGGCCGGAGGCCCACGCCGGGTTCTCCAGGAAGCGGACGTCGAGGCCTTCGAGCGCATGGGCGAGGTCGACCGCACCGTGCACCACGATCGTCTCGTCGAGACCGGCACCGAGCGCGTGCTCGACCGCCCACCGGACGAGCGGCTTGCCGCGGAACGGCACCAGCAGCTTGTGGTGCTCGCCCGCGAAGCGGGTTCCACCGCCGGCGGCCAGCACCACGGCGGCGACCGTCAACGACTGCCGGCGTGGATGGGGCCCTCGGTGCTCCGAAGGCTTGGCGCCCGACGACCGGTGCGGAGGGCGATGATCTCGGCGCAGATCGAGACCGCCGTCTCCTCGGGTGTGCGGGCCCCGATGTCGAGCCCGATGGGCCCCATGATCCGGGACAGGCCGGCGTCGTCCACGCCCGCCTCCCGAAGCCGCACCACCCGCTCGGCATGGGTGCGGCGCGAGCCCATGGCGCCGAGGTAGCCGACCCGGGTCTTCAGCGCCTCGACGATGGCCGGCACGTCGAACTTGTGGTCGTGGGTCAGGACGCACACCGCATCGCGGGCGCCGAGCGCCGGCCCGGCCCCGGCCAGGAACCGGTTGGGCCAGTCGACGACCACCTCGTCGGCCATCGGGAAGCGCGCGGCGGTGGCGAACACCGGGCGGGCGTCGCACACGGTGACCCGGTAGCCGAGCACCTTGGCCACCCGGGTGAGGGCGGCGGTGAAGTCGACGGCTCCGAAGATGATCATCTGCGGCGGCGGGGCGAAGGACTCGATGAACACCGACACGTCGTCCTGCCGGGCCTGCCCCTGCGGCCCGTAGTGCCGGGTGGAGCTGAGCCCGGCTTCGAGCTCGCCGAGGGCATCCCGCCCGACCACCCGGTCGAGCTCGGGATGACCGAGCGTGCCGAGCGGCGCCCGCTGGGGCCCGACCAGCAGCTTGGCGCCGAGCGGCTCACCGCCGACGATGGTGGCCAGCGCCACCGGCTCCTCCGCCCGCAGCGCGTCGCGGAGGGCCTCGTACATCACCACCGGTCGACCGACTCGATCAGGAGGTGCACCGTGCCGCCGCAGGTGAGCCCCACCGCGAACGCCTCGTCGTCGGAGTAGCCGAAGGTGACGAGCCGTGGGGACCCGTCGCCGTTGAGCACCTCGAGCGCTTCGGTGACGACGGCTCCTTCGACACAGCCTCCTGACACGGAGCCGGCCACCTCGCCGTCGCTGCTCACGGCCATGGTGGCGCCGGGATCTCGGGGCCCCGACCCCTCGATGCCGATGACGCGCGCGATCGCCACCCGCTTGCCGGCCCGCCTCCAGCCGTCGATGTCACGCAGCACTTCCTTCATCGCTGCACCTGCTCCACCGCTGCCTCCTTCATGGCCGGGCCACGACCTCGGCCAGGTGCTCGAGGGCCGAGAGCGAGTGGCCCTCGATGAAGGCGTCAACGTGCGGCAGGGCTGCTGCCATCCCACGGGCGAGAGGCGCATACCCCGGAGAGGCCTTGAGCGGGTTCACCCAGACCACTCGAAAGGCCACTCGGCGGAGGCGGGCCATGGCATCGGCCAGCTCGCCCGGGTCACCGCGATCCCAACCGTCGGAGAGGACGACGACCACCGCGCCTCTCGCCATGCCCCGCACGCCCCACTGGGTGTTGAAGGCCTGGATCGCTTCTCCCAGGCGGGTGCCACCGCTCCAGTCCTGCACCGATCGGGCGGCGGACGCCAGCGCCACATCGGGATCGTGGGACGACAGCTCTCGGGTGAGCCGGGTCAGCCGGGTGCCGAGGGCGAACGCCTCTACTCGACCGCGTCCCACCACGGCGGCCTGCATGAAGCGCAGCAAGGCCCTGCTGTACTGCTCCATCGACCCGCTGACGTCGCAGAGCAGGATGACCGGGCGTGGGCGCGACACCGGCCGGGTGAACGCCCGCTGGATCGGCTCGCCCTCGTGGCGCAGGGCGCCTCGCACCGTGCCCCGCAGGTCGAGGCGTCCGCTCCGGGTCGGTCGGCGCCGACGCGACCGACGCTGGGCGCCCCCGAAGCGCAGCCCGGCCATGAGGCGGCGGGCCTCGGCGTGCTCGGCGGCCGAGTAAGCGGCGAAGTCCTTGTTCCGCAGCACCTCGGTGGCGCTGTAGCGCACCACCAGCTGCTCGTCGCCGCCTGCACCCTCGTCCTCGACCGGGTCGGGCTCGTCGTCGTCGTCGTCCTCCTCGACGCCGAGCGCCACCAGATCCGGCTCGGGCGCCGCCTCCCACATCATCTCCCGCTGGAGCCAGAAGGCGGCGAAGGCCCGCTCGAACCTGGCCAGCTCCTCTGGGCGGCGCACGAGCGTGGCCCGGCCGGCCCAGTAGACCGAGCTGCGTCGCTCGACGCCAAGGGTGCCCAGGGCCTGCAAGAAGGTGGCCACGCTGCCGACGGGCACGGCGATGCCCTCTGACCGCAGCGCGGTGGCGAAGCCGACGGCCATGCGGTCGGCCGACGTGATCGGGCCGCCGGCTCGCAAAACACGCTCAACCACTGCGCTGGGCCGCCGCGCTCACCAGGTCGTCGATGCCGGCGTTGCGCACGCGCTCCTGGTCCTCGCGGTACTTGAGCACCGAGCCGAGGGTGGCGTCCGCCCACCGGGCGTCGAGCGACGTGCGGCCCAGGGCGGCCAGCGCTTGCGCCCAGTCGATGACCTCCGCCACACCTGGCGGTTTGAACAGCTCGAGGCCGCGCATGCGCTCGACCGCGGCGGCGACCTGGCGGGCCAGCGGCTCGAGCACCTCGGGCGCCCGCAGGCGGATGATGGCCACCTCCCGCTCGAAGCCGGGGTGCTCGACCCAGTGGTAAAGGCAACGGCGCTTCAGGGCGTCGTGGACGTCCCGGGTGCGGTTCGAGGTGAGCACCACGATGGGCGGCACCTCGGCCCGGAAGGTGCCGAGCTCGGGAACGGTGACGGCGTAGTCGCTGAGGATCTCGAGCAGGAAGGCCTCGAACTCGTCGTCGGCCCGGTCGACCTCGTCGACGAGCAGCACCGGTGGCGGGCCCTCACGGTGGTCGATGGCCCGCAGCAGGGCGCGCCGCACGAGGAACGGCTCGGTGTACAGCTCGTCCTCCACCGCCTCCGACACGTTGCCCCGGGCCTCGGCGGCGCGGAGGTGCAGGAGCTGGCGCGAGTAGTCCCACTCGTAGGCGGCCTGGCTGAGATCGAGGCCCTCGTAGCACTGCAGGCGCACGAGCTCGCCGCCCGTCCAGCGGGACAGCACCTTGGCCACCTCGGTCTTGCCCACCCCCGCCTCGCCCTCGAGCAGCAGCGGTCGACGCAGGGCGAGGGCCAGGAAGATGGCGACGGACAGGCCCTCGTCGGCCAGGTAGTCGTGCGCGGCCAGACCGGCCGTGACGTCCTCGACCGAGGCGGGTGGGTGGCCGGAGCTCAGACCCCGGCCTCTTCGAGCGCACGCCGCACCAGCACGCGGGCGAGGTGCTGGCGGTACTCGGTGCTGGCGTTGAGGTCGGCACCGGGCTCCAGGCCGTCGGCCGCCTGTGCGGCGGCGTCAGTGGCGGATGCTCCGCCCGCCAGAGCGGATTCCACACCAGAGGCCCGCACCGGCGTCGAGGCCATGTTCACCAGCGCGATGCCGGTCGACCCGTTGGCCACCACGGCCGCGACGCCGACGATGGCCCAGTCCTGCGAGCGACGGGTGAACTTCTGGAACGACCAGCCCTTCCCGCCGAACTTGGGGACCCGCACCTCGGTGATCATCTCGTCCTCGGCGAGAGCCGTCTCGAGGAAGCCCTGGAAGAAGTCGGTGGCGGCGATCTCCCGCGAACCGCCCGGACCTTGGGCCACCAGCGTGCCGCCCAGGGCCAAGATGACGGCCGGCAGGTCGGACGCCGGATCGGCATGGGCCAGGGTGCCGCCCAGCGTGCCCCGGTGGCGCACCTGCGGGTCGCCCACGGTAGAGGCAGCCCTCGCCAGCAAGGGCACCTCGGCCGCGAGCAGGTCGGAGATCTCGACGTCGCGGTGCCGGGTGAGGGCGCCGATGGCGATGTGATCCCCGGCGTCACGGATGTAGGACAGGTCCTTCAGGCGGCCGACGTCGATGAGGAACGACGGCGTGGCCAGCCGGAGCTTCATCAGCGGCAGCAGCGAGTGACCACCGGCGAGCAGCTTGGCCTCGTCACCGTGCTCGCCGAGCAGGGCGATGGCCTCGTCCACCGACTCGGCCCGCTTGTAGTCGAACGAGGCCGGGATCATGACGCGCCCCCGGAAGGAGCGGCGGAGCCGGCGGCGGCCAGGACGGCCTTGACGATGTTGTGGTAGCCGGTGCAGCGGCAGAGGTTGCCCTCGAGGCCCTCACGCACCTCGGCCTCGGTCGGGTGGGGCTGCTCCTCCAGCAGGGAGACCGCAGCCATGACCATGCCGGGGGTGCAGTAGCCGCACTGGAGGCCGTGGTTCTCACGGAAGGCCTCCTGCATCGGGTGCATGGTGCCGTCCGGGTCGGCCAGGCCCTCGATCGTCTTGATCGAAGAGCCGTCGGCCTGCACGGCCAGCACCGTGCACGACTTCACCGACTCGCCGTCGATGTGCACCGTGCACGCGCCGCACGATGACGTGTCGCAGCCGATGTTGGTGCCGGTCAGTCCGACGACCTCTCGGATGTAGTGCACCAGCAGCAGCCTCGGCTCGACCTCGTGCTCCTGCTGCGAGCCGTTCACCGTCATGGACACCCTCACGGGCACCGCTCCCCTCTAGATGTGTTCGTACTCACGTCGTGGCGTCACCGATGGCGCGCCAGACCTTCTCGGCCGTGCACGGCATGTCGATGTGGCGCACGCCCAGGTGGGCCACGGCATCGATCACCGCGTTGTGCACCGCCGGCGTCGAACCGATGGTGCCCGACTCGCCGATGCCCTTGGCCCCGAGGTCGTTCAGCGGAGTGGGCGTCTCCATCTGCGTGCGCTCGAAGCTGGGCAGCTCGGCCGCGCTGATGAAGGCGTAGTCGGCCAGGTTCGACGTGACCGGGTTGCCGTCCTCGTCGTAGAGCACCTCCTCCAGCAGCGCCTGGGCCACGCCCTGGGCCAGCCCGCCGTGCACCTGCCCGTCGGCCAGCAGCGGGTTGAGGATGCGGCCGGCGTCGTCCACGGCCACGATGCGCTTCACCTCGACCTTGCCGGTGTCGCGGTCGACCTCGACCACGACCAGGTGGGCGCCGAAGGGGAACGTCGCCCCGGCGCCCTTGTAGTCGATCTCCGCAGCCAGGCCTTCCCCTTGGTGGGCGACCGTCGCCACCTCGTCCCACGTCTTGGCCACGGCGGGCGTGCCGGCCACGTGGAACTGGCGATCCGCCGGGTCGAAGACGATGTCCTCCGCGCTGGCCTCCAACAGATCGGCCGCGACCGACTTGGCCATGTTCACCACCTGGTCGGCGGCGCGGACGATGGCGGTGCCACCTGCCTGCAGGGAGCGGGAGCCCATGGTGCCCTGGCCCCTCGGCACGATGTCGGTGTCGCCGTGGATCACTTCTACGTCGTCGAGCTCGACGCCGAGGCGGTCGGCCACCAGCATCGAGAACGCGGTGGCGTGGCCCTGGCCGTGCGACGAGGAACCGGTGCGCACGATCACCTTGCCATCGGGCTTCACCTCCACCGCTCCGAACTCTCGTGGAGAGCCGGGCCCGGCGGTGATCTCGACGTAGACGGACAGGCCGATGCCCAGCAGGCGACGGTCGCCCGACTCCCGGCGCCGCTGCTGCTCGGCCCGCAGGTCGGTGTAGCCGGCCGCCTCGAGCACGAGGTCGAGGGCACGGTCGTAGTCGCCGATGTCGTAGGTGGTCCCGACGGGCGTGGTGAACGGGAAGGCGTCCTTGGCGATGAGGTTCTTCCGGCGAACCTCCACCGGGTCCATGCCGATCTCGGCGGCGTAGAGATCCATGGCCCGCTCGATGGCCGCCGTGGCCTCTGGCCGGCCGGCGCCGCGGTAGGCCACCGTGGGCGTCGTGTTGGTGACGACCGAGCGGGAGTGGAACTCCATCTTCGGGATGTCGTAGACGCCGCCGAGCATCGTGCGGGTCATGAACGGCAGGATCGACCCCATCTTCGGGTACGCGCCGCCGTCCTGCACCACGTCGAGGCGGTAGGCGAGCACCCGGCCGTCACGCGTGCCGCCGATCTCCGCATGCTGCACCTGGCCCCTGCCGTGGCCCAGGTTGACCATGCTCTCCGAGCGCGTCTCGACCCACTTCAGCGGGCGACCCACGCGCTTCGACAGCCAGGGCAGCAGCAGCTCCTCGGTGTAGACGCCGATCTTCGCCCCGAAACCGCCGCCCACGTCGGGCCCGGCGATGACCCGGATGTCCTCGGGCTCTATGCCCAGGTACTTGGCGATGTCGCCCTTGACGCTGTGGGCACCCTGCGTGCTGGCCCATTGGGTGACCCGACCGTCGTCACTCCACCGGCAGGCGGCGGCGCGAACCTCGAGGGGGCAAGGCGCCACCCGCTGGTTGACGATGCGCTGGCGCACCACCACGTCGCACCCGGCGAAGAAGTCCGGGTCTTCGCCGAAGTCGATCTTCATGCTGACGTTCGTGCCGGCCTCGGGGAACAGCTGGACCTCGCTGCCGACCGCCGCCTCCTGGTCGATCAGCACGGGCAGCGGCTCGTAGTCGACGAAGACGAGCTCGGCCGCGTCGGTGCCCTGGTAGCGCTCCTCGGTGATGACGATGGCCACCGCCTCGCCGACGAAGCGGGTGATGTCGGAGGCGAGCCACTGCTGCACCATCGCCGAGTTCATCATCCCGTTGGGGGCGATGGGCGCCAGGTCGATGTCGGCGGCGGTCAGCACGGCCAGCACACCAGGAGCCGAGCGCGCCTCGTCCACGTCGATCGACAGGATGCGGGCGTGGGCCATGGTGGAGCGCACGTAGGTGACGTGGGCGGCACCCTCGAGCTTCAGGTCGTCGACGTAGCTGCCCCCGACGGTGAGGAACTTCGGGTCCTCCTTGCGGAGCACCCGGTTGCCGAGGATGGACATGGCTCTGGACTCTAGGCCCACGGCGAAAGCTCAGGAGCCGCCTGGACCCGTCCTGCGACGCTCAGAGGTTGCGGCGGAGCAGCGAGTGCACGCGCTCCCAGTGCAGCTCGGACGCCGCCCGGTCGTAGCGCTCACCCTGGGGGGCGAAGCCGTGCTGGGCGGTGGTGATGAGGTCGATCTCGTAGCGGATGCCGGCGGCGTCGAGCGCGTCGCGCATCACCGGGACGGTCTCGGGCGGGGCGGTCGGGTCACCGTCCACCCAGGCGAAGTAGACCTCGGCCCGCGCCCGGTCGACCTCGAGGTGGGGCGAGTCCTCGCTGTCGCGCACGAGCCAGGCACCGTGGATCGAGGCGACCGCGGCGACGCGATCGGGGAGCTCGCGTGCCAGCGCCACCACCAGCCCGCCGCTCATGCAGAACCCCACTGCCCCGATGTCGCCGTCGCGAGCCGCTGGGTCGTCGGCGGCGATCGCCAGGAGCGCTTGCGCGTCGCCGACGATGTTGGTCGGCGTCACGGTGGCCATCAGGTCCCGGCGGGCGTGCATGTCCTCGTCGCTCTTGCCGAACTCCCGGTACGGCCCGCCCCGGTAGAAGAGGTACGGCAGCATCACGTAGTAGCCCGCGGTCGCCAGCCGCGACGCCATGTCCTTCAGCGCCGGACGGATGCTCGGGGCATCCATCAGGTAGAGCACCACCGGGTGGGGCCCGTCGTGCTCCGGATGGAAGATGAACGTGGTCATCTCGCCGTCGGGGGTGGTGACCTCGACCTGCCGCTCGATCATGCGCGCAGTCTGGCATGTGGCCTTCGCGGAAGGATGGTGCCGTGCGACTCGCCAAGCCCAGCCTCGACATCGGCCTCTACACCGAGGACCTCGACGCCCATCGCCGGTTCTGGGAAGGTGACGTTGGCACGGTCGACGAGGGCTTCCAGAAGCTCGGCAGCGGCGTGCGCCAGCACCGCTACGGAATCCACGGCTCGGTGATCAAGGTGAACCACTCCCGCAACCCGCTCTCCGAGGCACCGACGGGGCTGCGCCGGTTGCTGGTGGCGAGCGACCGGGTCACCAGCCCTGTGGATCTCGTTGCACCCGAGGGCATCGCCGTGCGGCTGGTGCCGGCGGGGCTGGAGGGCGTCACCGGCCTGGCCGTGGAGATTGCCGCGTCCGACCCGGAGGCGACCCGTCGGTGGTGGACCGATGCCGTGGGCGCCACAGAGCTCCAGGGCGACGGTCGCGTCTCGTTGGGCACCACGGTGATCGACTTCGTCGCCGAGCGGGGTCGCACCCCGACCGGAGGCCTGCGCGCCAAGGGCTTCCGCTACCTCACCGCCCAGGTGCATGACGTGGTCGAGGAGCACGCCCGAATGGTGGCGGCCGGCTCCGACGCGCCATCCGCCCCCACCCGGCTCGGCGATACCGCGGCCATCGCCTTCGTCCGCTCGCCCGACGGAGACTGGCTCGAGCTCTCGCAGCGCGCCGAGCTGACCGGCTCGCTGCCCGACATCTGAACCCTGCGAGAGTCCGACGGGCTGCTGCTCCGAGCTCGAGGCTCAGCTCAGGCGGTCAGAAGATTTCGCCGAGGCGGGACTTGAGGCCGTCCCACCAGCCGTCGGACGAAGGCGCAGGGGTCGGGAAGCCCGAGCTGGGCGGGGGCTGCACCTCGTTCGGGCCGGGCAGGATGGCGTAGGCCTCTTCCCCCGGCTTCACCAGGTTGTACTGCTCACGGGCCAGGCGCTCGATCTCGCCGTCGGTCTGCAGCTCGGCGACCCGGGCGGCCAGGCGGGTGTTCTCCCGATCGAGCACGGCGATGCGCTCGCGCTCGGTCTGGATCGCCTCGCGCTGCTCGAGCCACGTGCGGGTGGGGAACACGCCGACGGCGAGCACGATGGCCAGGGCGATGGTCGCGATGAGGGGCCACAGCGCCCGGCGCACCGGCGATCAGCTCCCGCGACGGCCGCGGGGTGCGAGGGCGGCCCGGCCCCAGAACGCGGCGGACTCGCCGAGATCGTCCTCGATGCGCAGGAGCTGGTTGTACTTGGCCACGCGATCCGACCGCGCCGGAGCGCCGGTCTTGATCTGCCCGCAGTTGGTGGCCACGGCCAGGTCGGCGATGGTGGTGTCCTCCGTCTCACCCGACCGGTGCGACATCACGCTGGCGTAGCCCGAGCGGGTGGCCAGGCTCACCGTGTCGAGGGTCTCGGTGAGGGTGCCGATCTGGTTGACCTTCACCAGCACGGCGTTGGCCGCCCCCGCCTGGATGCCTCGCTCGAGCCGCTCGCTGTTGGTGACGAAGAGGTCGTCGCCCACCAGCTGGATGCGGCTGCCCAGGGCGCCGGTGAGAGAGGTCCAGCCGTCCCAGTCCTCCTCGCTCATCCCGTCCTCCACGGAAACGATCGGGTACCGATCGCAGAGATCGACCCAGTAGGCGACCATCTCGTCGGAGGTGAGCGAGCGGCCCTCACCAGCCAGCTCGTAGCGGCCGTTCTCGAACAGCTCGGTCATGGCCGGGTCGAGGGCGATGGCGACGTCTTCGCCGGGGGCGTAGCCGGCCGCCTCGATGGCCTCCACGAGCACCCGCACAGCGTCCTCGTTGTTGGCCAGGTTCGGGGCGAAGCCGCCCTCGTCACCCACGCCGGTGGCCAGACCCCGGTCGTGCAGCAGCTTCTTGAGCACGTGGTAGATCTCCACGCCCCACCGGAGGCCCTCGCTGAACGACGCCGCCCCCACCGGCATGACCATGAACTCCTGCATGTCGATGGTGTTGTCGGCGTGCATGCCCCCATTGATGACGTTCATCATCGGCACCGGCAGGACGTGGGCGTTGGCGCCGCCGACATAGCGGTAGACGGGCAGATCGAGCTCGTCGGCCGCCGCCTTGGCCACCGCCAGCGAGGTGCCCAGCAGCGCGTTAGCCCCAAGGCGCGCCTTGTTGTCGGTGCCGTCGAGAGCGAGCATCTCCTGGTCGATCCCGCGCTGGTCGAGGGCCTCGAGTCCGAGCAGGGCATCGAGGATCTCACCGTTCACGTTCTCGACGGCCTGCAGCACGCCCTTGCCGCCGAAGCGCTCGTCACCGTCGCGCAGCTCGACCGCTTCGAACTGGCCGGTCGACGCGCCGGAGGGCACGATCGCCCGTCCCTTCGCGCCAGAGGCAAGGAAGACCTCGACCTCGATGGTGGGGTTGCCCCGTGAGTCCAGGACTTCGCGGCCGGTGATGTGGTCGATTGCGCTCATTGCGTAGCCATTGCTCCCGTTGCAGTTGGGGCGAAACCTACAAGACACGACTCCGCGCCTCGGGGAGCCCACCGTTCACCACGAGCCCGTCGGCGAGCTCCGCCTTGGCGTGCTCCCACAGCACGTCGACCTGAGCGGGTGGTGCCGACCGCAGATCGAGCCCCTGGGCCGCAGCCGCCCGCTCCACCAGCGCGAAGCGGGCCTTGAACTTGGCGGTCGCCTGTCGCAGCGCCGCCTCCGGGTCGAGATCGAGGTGGCGGGCGACGTTCACGACTGCGAAGAGCAGGTCGCCCAGCTCGTCGGCCGACGGGTCGTCACGGAGCTCTCCCAGCTCCTCGGTGACCTTGGCGTAGACCGGCTGGATCTCCGGCCAGTCGAAGCCCACGGCCGCCGCCCGCTTGCCCGCCTTCGCCGCGTGCAGCAGCGCCGGCAGCCCGCCGGGGATGCCTTCCATGGCCCCCTCCCGCCCCTTCTCCCGGCGCTTGCGCGCCTCCCAGCTCTGCTCCAGGCCCTCGGCACCGTCCGGCTCGTCGGCGGCGAACACGTGTGGGTGCCGGTCGACCATCTTGTCGTGGATGCCCCGGGCCACGTCGGCGAGCGTGAAGGCCCCCGCCTCGGCCGCGATGGTGGCGTGGAAGTAGACCTGCAACAGCAGGTCCCCCAGCTCCTCCTCCAGGTGGTCGTACCCCTCGCTCTCCAGTTGCTCGATGGCCTCGATCACCTCGTAGGTCTCCTCCACCAGGTAACGGGTGAGGCTGGCATGTGTCTGCTCGCGATCCCACGGGCACGCCTCGCGGAGCGTTCGCATCAGCTCCCAGAACCGAACGAGCTCGGCCCCGACGGGCACGGCCACGGCTGGGAGGTAGACGGCCGTGAGGTGATCCGGCACGACCGCTCGATCGAGGTCTTCCCAGGCCACCTCGAAGACCGCCTCGTCGGGCAGTCCCAGCCGCTGCACGACGATGGGCCGGGCCGTGGGCGCCGGGTCGAGGGCCAGCTTGATGTCGGACAGCACCGTGCGCGTGTCGCACTGCGCCACCAGCATGGGGCCGCGCTCGCCCGCCGCATCGGTGGCGAACCGGTGACCGTCGACGATGCGGACACCCTCGGCCAAAGGGTCCACGCCGAGCCGGATCCACGCCAGGTCCAGGAACGACATGGCGGGGAGGACGTCGACCTCGACCCGCGGATCAGCCCGCAGCAGCTCGACCGTGCGCTCCGCCACCGCGGGCGATCCGGGGACGGCGTAGAGCACCTCACCGTGCTCGGCCGCGGCCGCCGCCAGCGCATCGACGATACCGGCGTACACCTGGTCGATCGACGCCGCCTGCTCGTACAGCGCGTCGAACGAGGCGCACCCTGCGCTGGTCATGACGGCCGCCGCAGGGTGGCGCTCGGTGCGGAGGAAGCGATGGGGGATGCGGTCGATGGCGGCCAGCACCATCGGAGGCAACAGATCGGGGCCGGCCGGGCCGAGCCCGACGATCACGACCCGCCCGGTCACGGTGTGGGAGTCGGCGCCGAGCCTGTGGGGGGAGCGTTCGGCGGCACCACGCCCGGAGTGTTGCCGTCCTTCACGAAGCTGCCGTACCGAGGGTTCACCTCGACGTTGGCGGTGGCGATCGCGTCCTGGAGGAACTCGTCGAGCGCGTCGGCCGAGCCGCCCTGCAGCTGCTGGCGGATGGCGTCGGACGCCTCGGCCAGAGGTTGCGTCCGGCGCTCGAGGACCTTGATGAGGTGCACACCGAACTGGGTGGTCACCGGCGCACTGATCTGCCCGGGTTGCAGCGCGTTCATCGCCGTCTCGAACGGGGCGACGAACGTGCCGGCCGGGTTGCAGTCGAGGCTGCCGCCGTTGGCCTTGGACGGATCCTTGGAGAACTGGCTGGCAGCAGCTTCGAAGGTCAACGCGCCGGACTCGATCTGGGTGCGGGCCTGCGCCGCCTGGGCGGTCAGGGCGGCGTTGTCGGCCGTGGTGGCGGCGGCATCCAGCTGCCCGTTGGCGCCTGCGACACCGAAGAGCACGTGGCTGGCGCACGTCTCGGCGAAGAGCGTCGGGTTCTCGTCGTAGAACCTCTTCACGGCCGCATCGTCGACCGGCTGGGCGCCGCCCAGCGCGTTGCCGAGCTTCTCGACCTCGAGCTCGCGCCTGGCCATCAGCCGTTCGTAGGAGTCGGGAAAGGCCTCGAACACGGCACGATCGCCGAAGCTCTCGGCCAGGCCCTTGCGGGCCTCGTCCACCTCGGCGGAAGTGGGCTCGACCTTGCGCTTGACGACCTCGTTGTGCACGAGCTGCAGCAGCACCTGCCGGGTGAGCACCCGGGCGACGAAGGACTGGTCGAAGGCGCCTTCCGGCGTCAGCACCGTGCCCTGCGACTGGAGCTGCTCGAGGTAGGCCTTGTTCCCCTTGATGGCGTCGAGCTCGTCCTCCAGCGCCGAACGGGGGATCTTCGCGCCGTCGACGGTGGCGGCGAAGGGCTCGGTCGACCCGCAGGCGGTCACGACCAGAGCGAGCGCGACAAGGAAAAGGTGCAACAAGTGCTTTCTCACGGAGTCGAGGATGCTACAGATGCCAGGCCTTCGGGGATCGCCTCGGCCAGGAGCTCGCGCAGGAAGGTGGCAGGGGCGGCACCTCTCGGGAGCGGCACCACGAGCTGGCCGAGGTCGTCCTTGTACACCGCCTTCGGGTGACGGCGCTGCAGCCGCATCTGGGCGCTCATCTTCAAGCTGACCGGGGAGATGCGGGCGGTGTCCCGGGCCACGGCGACCTCCCGTACTCCGGTGCGGGAGCACTCGGCGCGCAGCAGGGCCACCTCCAGCAACGCGGCGGCCTCATCGGGCATCGGCCCGTACCGATCGAGCCACTCGTCGCGGATGTCGTCCACCTCGGCGGAGGAGGTGACCACTGCGAGGCGACGGTAGGCCTCGAGGCGCAGCTCCTCCTTCTCCACGTAGTCCGACGGGAGGTGGGCCCTCATGGGCAGGTCGAGCTTGATCTCAGCCGGTTCCCGCGGCTCCTCGCCCTTGAGCTCGGCGACGGCCTCGCCGACCATCTGGACGTAGAGGTCGTAGCCGACGGCGGCGATGTGGCCGCTCTGGTTCTCGGCCAGCAGGTTGCCGGCGCCGCGGATCTCGAGGTCGCGCATGGCGATCTTGAACCCGGACCCGAGCTCGGTGTGCTCGCCGATGGTCTTGAGCCGCTCGTAGGCCTCTTCCGACAGCGAGCGCTCGGGCGGGAAGAAGAGGTAGGCGTAGGCCCGCTGCCCGGCCCGACCGACCCGGCCCCGGAGCTGGTGGAGCTGACCCAGCCCGAGCAGATCGGCCCGGTCCACGACGAGCGTGTTCACGGTCGGCATGTCGATGCCCGACTCGATGATCGTCGTGCAGACCAGCACGTCGAACTCGCCCTCCCAGAAGTCGAGCACCACCTTCTCGAGGGTGCCCTCGTCCATCTGGCCATGGGCCACGGCGACGCGCGCCTCGGGCACCAGCTCCTTCAGCCGTTGCGCCGTCTGCTCGATGTCCATCACCCGGTTGTGCACGAAGAACACCTGGCCCTCGCGCAGCAGCTCCCGCCGGATGGCCTCGCCGACGGCCCGCTCGTCGTACTCGCCGACGTAGGTGAGGATGGGCTGGCGCTCGGCCGGCGGCGTGTTGAGCAGGGTGAGGTCGCGGATGCCGGTGAGGCTCATCTCGAGCGTCCTCGGGATGGGCGTAGCTGTGAGCGTCAGCACGTCGACGTTGTTGCGCAGCTGCTTGATCGACTCCTTGTGGGTCACGCCGAAGCGCTGCTCCTCGTCGACGACCAGCAGCCCGAGGTCCTTGAAGCGCACGTCGGACGACAGCAGCCGATGGGTGCCGATCACCACGTCCACCGACCCGTCGGTGACGCCCTTCACCACCTTGCGGGCCTGAGCGGGGGTGAGGAACCGCGAGATGACCTCGACGCGCACGGGATAGGCGGAGAACCGGTCGGAGAACGTCTGGTAGTGCTGTTGGGCCAGCAGGGTGGTGGGCACGAGCACCGCCGCCTGCTTGCCGTCCTGCACAGCCTTGAACACGGCGCGGATCGCCACCTCGGTCTTGCCGAACCCCACGTCGCCGCACACCAGCCGGTCCATCGGCGACTCGGCCTCCATGTCGGCCTTCACGTCCTCGATGGCCTGCAGCTGGTCGGGCGTCTCCCGGTACGGGAAGCCTTCCTCCAGCTCGTGCTGCCAGGGCGTGTCCTGCCCGAAGGCGTGGCCTGCGGTGGTGACCCGGCGCCGGTACAGGACCACCAGCTCCTGGGCGATCTTGCGCACCTCGGCCCGCACGCGCGACTTCGTCTTCTGCCAGTCCGAGCCGCCCAGCTTGTGGAGCGACGGCGACTCGCCGCCCGTGTAGTGGCGCACCGCGTCGATCTGGTCGGAGGGCACGTACAGCTTGTCGCCCCCCCGGTACTCGAGCAGGAGGTAGTCGCGCTCGGCACCGCCGATGGCACGGCTCACCATGCCGCCGTAGCGGCCCACCCCGTGTTGGTGGTGGACGACGTAGTCACCCGGCTTCAGGTCTTCGAAGAACCCGGCGCTGTCACGCGGCCGGGTGCGAGCGGCCCGGTGGGCCCGGCGGCGGCCGGTGACGTCGCCCTCGGCCAGCACGGCCAGCTTGATGGACGGCAGCACGAAGCCACGGTCGAGCGGCTGCACGACGACCCGGATGCCGGGTCGGGTGAGGTCGCCGGCGCCGGTCTCGTCGATCGTGGCCGACAGACCCTCGTCGGTGAGCGAGGCCAGCATGCGGGTGGCGGTGCCCTTGCCGTCGGCACAGACCACCACCCGGTACCCGTCCCCCACCATCTCGGCCAGCTGCTTGGTCAGCTGAGCGCCGTCGCCGTGGATCGGGTTCCAGCCCCGGGCCGTCAGCGTCGGGGTGTCCGGTCCCTCGGGGACGCTGGTGACCGTCCACGCCGGAACCGAGGTGTGGGTGAGCAGCCGGTCGAACGGCAGGTGCAGGCGCGGCAGCTCGCGGTCCGCGTCGACACCCCACGTCTGGGCCAGCGCCGAGGCGAGAGAGGCCTCCTCGTCGAGCAGCTCGGTTGCCCGGTCGCGCATGCGGCGGGGCTCGAGCAGCAGCACCTGGGCGTCGGGGCCGACCAGGTCGAGCAGCACGTGCTCGGCGTCGGTGAGCCACGGCAGCCACGACTCCATGCCATCGAACGTCGTGCCCTCGGCCAGCCGGTCCCACTGCTCTCGGCCCCAGGGCTCGGTGCCCACGAGCCGGGCGGCGCGCTCGCGCACCTCGGCCGTGGGCAGCACCTCGCGGCACCCGAAGAGCTCGACGTGGTCGATGGCCACGGTGGCCCGCTGGTCGGCGACGGTGAACTCCGTGAGTCGATCGACTTCGTCACCCCAGAGGTCGATGCGAACGGGCACGTCGGCCGTGGACGGAAAGACGTCGACGATGGAGCCGCGGGCCGCCACCTCGCCTCGGTGCTCGACCTGGTACTCCCGCCGGTAGCCCGCCGCGACCAGCCGCTCGAGCAGCTCGGTCGGGTCGAGCTGGTCACCCGCCGAGATGGTGACGGGTTCGACGTCTTCCACGTGGGGCCCGAGCCGCTGCACCAGCGCCCGCACAGGCGCGACCAGCACGCGCGGCATGCGCTCGGGATCGCGGAGGCGCCACATGACCCTGAGGCGGCGGCCCATCGTCTCCACGCTCGGGCTGACGCGCTCGAAGGGCAACGTCTCCCAGGCCGGGAAGACGTCCACCGCGTCGTCACCCAGATAGGCCCGGATGTCGTGGGCCAGGCGCTCGCCGTCGGTCGATGTGGGGAGAGCCACCACGATCGGGTGCCGGGCCGTGGCGTGGGCCAGCCCGGCGATGGTGAAGGCGCGAGCCGCATCCGGCACCACCAATGTGGCCGCGTTGCGGCCGGCCAGGCGGCCCAGCGTGGGATCGTCGCGAAGAAGTGGAGGCAGCGGGCGGAGCGGCACGGGGGTGCTCAGGCTACCGGTGGCGACTCGGGTATCCCGAGGGCCACGCGAGCGCGGTCAGAGGCTGTTGCAACGGTTCATGGCCACGGCGACGCCGTCGGCCAGGATCGTCTCCACCGCGTCCGCCGCCAGCTCGATCGCTACGGCAAGCGCGTCGCGCTCGGCCTTCGACGGCCGGGCCAGCACGTGGTCGGCCCCCTCCTTGCGGCCCGGGGGCTTGCCGATGCCGATGCGCACCCGCAGGAAGGCGTCGTCGTGCAGGTGGGCCTTGATCGACCGCAGCCCGTTGTTGCCGGCCAGGCCGCCCCCCTCCTTCACGCGCACGCGGCCGGGGGGCAGGTCGAGCTCGTCGTGCACGATCACCAGACGGGCCAGGTCGTCGACCTCGTACCGGCGCACCAGGGGTGCCACCGACTGGCCCGACTCGTTCATGTAGGTCTGCGGGAAGGCAAGCGCCAGGCGCCGCCCCCCGACGGTGACCACGTCCACCAGGGCGCGCTCACGCCGGGCCGCCTTGAGCCGTCCGCCGTGGCGATGGGCCAGGAGCGCCACCACATCGGCGCCCACGTTGTGTCGCGTGCCGGCGTACTCGGCGCCGGGGTTGCCGAGACCTACGGCGAGCAGGTCGACGACGTCACTCGCCGGAAGCGTCCGCCGAGCCCGAAGCACCGTCGTCGTCGCCGGCCTCGCCGGCCGACCCCTCGGCATCGGCGGCAGTGTCCGAAGCGCCCTCGCCCGTCTCCACTGCGTCAGCCTCGGCCGCCTCGAGGTCCTCCACCGACATGGCGCCCTGGGCGACCACGATCGGGTCGTCGGGGTCGACGTCGGTGGTGACGCCGGCGGGGAGCTCCAGGTCGCCGACGCGGATGGCGTCACCGATGGCCAGCTCGCTGATGTCGATCTCGATGTTCTGCGGCACCTTGCCGGGCGTGGCGTTGACGGTGAGGGAGAACATCTGCTGGTCGACCACGCCGTCCTGGTTGGCGAGCTCTCTGGCCTCACCGACGAGGTGGAAGGCGACGTCGGCGCTGATGATCTCGTCGCGGCGCACGATCTGGAAGTCGACGTGGGTGACGGTGTGGCGCACCGGGTGGCGCTGCAGCACACGGGCCATCGTGAGGTGATCGGTGTCCGCCAGCTTGAGGGTCAGCAGGGCGTTGACGCCGGCCTCGGTGTTGAGCGCGTTGCGCAGCTCACGGGCGTCGACGGAGACCGAGATGGGGTCGGTGCCGTGGCCGTAGACGACGCCCGGGATCTTGCCGGACGCCCGCAGGCGCCGGGAGGCCGACGAACCGCTGACGCGGCCGGTCTCGGCGACAAGGGTGATCTCAGCCATGGTGACGCGCTCCTACAGAAGGGTGCGGGGGTGGTTCCCCGGAAGAACGGTCCATGGTAGTCCCGCCGCACCGGCCCGGGCCAGGTGCCCTAGGACTGGTTCTCCCCGCCGAAGATCTCGCTCACCGACGAATCGGAGAAGACGGCCCGGATCGAGTCGGCCACGATCGGCGCGACGGACAGCACCTCGAGCATGTCGAGCTGCTTCTCGCTCGGTATGGGCAGCGTGTTCGTCACCACCACCCTGGAGATGCGGGAGTTCTTGAGCCGGTCGACGGCGGGGCCGGAGAGCACGCCGTGGGTGGCCATGGCCCACACCCCGGTGGCGCCGTGATCCATGAGGATGTCGCTGGCGGCGACGATGGTGCCGGCGGTGTCGATCATGTCGTCGATGAGGACGCACTGACGTCCGGCGACCTCACCCATCACGCCGCGGGCCTCCACCTGGCCGCGAGCTCGCTTCTTGTAGACCGACGCCAGGTCGGCATCGAGGTGCTGGGCCAGTCGCTCGGCCACCTTCACCCGACCGGCGTCCGGGGCGACGACGACGACATCGCCGCCCACCTGGTCGCGTAGGTACGTCTCGAGCAACGGCATGGCCATGAGGTGGTCGACCGGGCCGTCGAAGAAGCCCTGGATCTGGCCCGAGTGCAGGTCGATGCTGACGATGCGATCCGCGCCTGCCGCGGTGAGCATGTCGATGACGAGCTTGGCGGTGATCGGCTCGCGACCCTCGGCCTTGCGGTCCTGTCGCGAGTAGCCGAAGTACGGGCACACCGCAGTGATCCGCTTGGCCGACGCCCGCTTGGCGGCGTCGATCATGATGCAGAGCTCCATGATCGAGTCGTTGACGTGACCGCCGTGGGTCTGGATCAGGAAGACGTCCGCCCCCCGGATCGACTCGCCGTAGCGACAGTGGATCTCGCCGTTGCTGAACTCGCGCAGGTTCGGCTCACGCAGCTCCATGCCGAGGTGGTCGGCGATCTCCTGGGCCAAGGACGGGTGGCACCGGCCGGTGTAGAGCTCGAGCCGCTTCTTGGTCGTGAGCTCCATGGGTCAGGTTCCGCCTTCGTCGTCGTCGTCCCTGCTGCCTCTGAAGAATGGACCCGTGACCACGCCGTCCGCCACCCGGTCTCCGGGTTCCAGCACGGCGAAGGGCCCCACCTGCGCGCCGGCCCCGATCTCGGCCGAGTGCGACACCGTCTGGCGCAACGAAGCGCCTGCGCCCACGCGCGTATCCACCAGGTGTGAGCTCGGGCCGACCACTGCTCCCTCGGCGATCACGGTGGCGCCCTGCAGCACGGTGCCGGGGAAGATGGTGACGTCCGGAGCGATGGCGACCGAGGCGTCCACGTAGGTGCGCTCGGGATCGACCATGTTCACGCCGAGGACCATGAGACGGTCGTTGATGCGGTCGCGAACCTCGGCCTCGGCGGCCGCCAGCTGGGCCCGATCGTTGACCCCCGCCGTCTCGATCGGGTCAGCGGCCACCAGTGACACGACGTTGTAGCCCGCGTCGTGGAGCACCGAGACCACGTCGGTCAGGTAGTACTCGCCGTCGGCGTTCTCGGGGCTGAGCCGGCGGAGCGAGGGGGCCAGCACGCTCTTGCGGAAGCAGTAGATCGACGTGTTGACCTCGTCGATCACCCGCTCGTCCTCGGTGGCGTCGCGGTGCTCGACGATTCGAGCCACGCGTCCGTCCTTGCTTCGGACGACGCGGCCGTAGCCGGTGGGGTCGGCCACGACGGCGGTCAGCACGGTCGCCGCGGCCGCCGACCGCCGATGGGCCTCGACCAGGGCGACGAGGGTGGCCGGCCGCAGCAGCGGCGTGTCGCCCGGCAGGACGAGAAGGTCCGCCTCGTCGGCATCATCGTCGAACGCGGTGAGCGCGGCGGACACTGCGTCTCCCGTGCCGCGCTGCTCGTGCTGGTCGACGAACTCCATGGCCAGGCCCGGTGGCGCCGCCTCGGACACGGTCTTGGTGACCTGGTCAGCACCGTGGCCGACCACCACGACGGCCCGGGCGGGGCGGAGCTGGGCGACGGCGTCCAGGATGTGCAGCACCATCGGCCGGCCGCAGAGGAGGTGCAGCGGCTTCGGCCGGGAGGATCGCATCCGGGTCCCCTCCCCGGCGGCGAGGATCACGGCCGACAGCGGGCGCTCGCTCATGGTTCTGTTCTATCCGCTGCCGAGCCGCTGGTCGGGCTCTTGCTCGGCAGGTTCGAGGCTCCGGGACGAGGGTTCGAACCCCGGCTCACTGGACCAAAACCAGTTGTGCTACCGCTACACCATCCCGGAACGGCGGAGCCATCGTATCTTCGGCACCTGGCCGGGCTCGGCTGGCCCGTCGCCGCCGTGCACCGCTAGGGTGACCGCCCGTCATGGGATCCCTGATCAAGAAGCGCCGCAAGCGCATGCGCAAGAAGAAGCACAAGAAGATGCTGAAGGCCACGCGCTGGCAGCGCAGGGCCGGCAAGTAAGGCACCGAGCCACTCCATCGACCGCCCTCAGGGGCGGTCGATTCGCGTCACCACCCCGCCCTCGACCTCTTCGTGCGCCCCTGGCACGAACCAGGTGCTGCCGCTCCCGGCCAGCACCGGCTGCTCTCCGGTGGCCTCGCCCAACCGGTCGCGCCACTCCTGCAGTCGGGGCTCCACCACCAGGGCCGCGGGCTCGAGGTCGTTGGGCCCGTCCGCCGTCGGACCCCCGAGGTCGTCCCACGCCCGGTACACGTCCGGCGTCGACACGCCGAACGGTGGCGTCAGCAGGGTGAACGCCCGCCCCCGCACCTCCTCGTAGTCGAGCGGCGTGAGCACCTCGCCGACGCCGGTGACCCGGGCTCGGCCCCCTACCAAGCAGAAGGGCACGTCCGACCCGAGGGCTGCGGCCAGGGCAAGGTCGGTGCATCCCGCCCAACGGAGGACGGCCGCCGCATCGGCCGACCCGCCGCCCAGACCACCCCCGATGGGGATCCGCTTGACCAGCGACACGTGCGCATCGCGGCCCACCGCGGACAGTGCCTTGGACACCAGGTTGTCGGGCGGGAGCTCGTTGGTACCGTCGGCGGTGAACGTCAGCTCGTCGGCCAGGTCGAGCGTCACCATCTCGCTGTCCAGCAAGTGGAACCCGTCATCTCGCACGCCGGTGACCCGAAGGGTGAGGGTCAGCTTGGCCAGGGCTCGGAGGCGCATGCGGCCAGCCTGCCCCACGCGGCGACGTCGAGCTCTTCGGCTCTCGCCGTCGGCGGTACTCCGGCCGCTTCGAAGCAGGCCTCGCTCACCGCCCCGGCGAGGGAGCGTCGGAGCATCTTCCGGCGCTGCCCGAACGCTTGGCGCACCACCGCGAACAACTGCTCGGGCGAGACGTCAGTCTCGGGCACAGCGGGGGTCGGCCGGCGCTCGATGGCCACGAGCACCGAGTCGACGTTCGGTTGGGGGATGAAGACCGACCGGGGGACCTTGCCGGCCACCTTCGCCGTGGCCCAGTATCCGACCTTCACCGACACCGCGCCATAGGCGGAGTCACCTGCCTTGGCCGCGAGGCGCTCCCCCACCTCCTTCTGCACCATCACCAGCATGCGGCGGATGGCCGGCACACCGTCGAGGAGGTCGGCGATCAGCGGCGTGGCCACGTTGTAGGGCAGGTTCGCCACCAGCACCCACCCGTTCTCTCCCGGCTCGCTCTCGAGCAGGGCCGACCAGTCGAGGGTCATCGCGTCCGCCTCGACCACCGTGGCGCCGACAGGCTCGGCCACCGACCGCAGCACCGGAACGAGGTGCCGATCGAGCTCGACCGCGGTGACCGATGCGCCCGTCTCGACCAGAGCGAGCGTGAGCGAGCCGAGCCCGGCCCCGATCTCGACGACCCGGTCGCCCGGGCCCACGCCTGCGAGGCGGGCGATGCGCCGCACGGTGTTCGGGTCGGCCACGAAGTTCTGGCCGAGCGCCCGGCTGGGGTGGAGGCCGTGGGCGGAGAGCAGTCCGCTGATGTCGCGCCCGGAGTGGGTCATCCCGTGGTCACCACTCGAGGCGAACGCGCACCACCCCGGCCGACACCGAGGCGATCTCGGTGAAGCCGGCCGTCGACAGGTCGAGGATGCGCCCTTCGACGTACGGGCCGCGAGTCGTGATGCGGCAGGTGGTCGAACGGCCGTTGGTGAGGTTGGTCACCTTCACCTCGGTGCCCATGGCCAGGGTGCGATGGGCGCACGTTCCCGCCGGCGCGTCGGCGAAGTAGGACGCTTCGCCCTCCTGGCGCGAGGCCGCGGGCGGGGGCGGCTTGGTCGTCATGGTCGGAGCCGACTGGGTCGTGGTCGGCAGCTCGCTGGTGGGCGTCGGCACTGTGGAGGTGGAGCTCGACCTAGGTGCCGTCGGCGGCTCCGAGCGGCTCGACCGAGTCCCTTCACCTCGCTCCGGCTCCGCGGCGCCAGCCGAGAGCTCGAGGCCAGGAGCCGCGTCTCGGACATGCGTGAGGGAGACGAGCGGGACCATCGACATCACCGCGCACAGCGCAGCGGCCGATAGCCACCTCCTCCCCTGAGCGACACTGCGTCTCAGGTCTCTGCCTTTTCACCAGGGGGCGGATGCCGAACTGCGGCGTGGCGACCCTACGGGAGGGCTCCGGACGACCGCAAGGAGCTCCCGAGGAGCGGCATTACTTGACTATCTCTAGTACCCGTCATAACCTACAACCGTGTCCCCGAGCCACGATCCGCAGCTGCTCAAAGGCGTCCTGTCGCTGCTCCTCCTGCACCTCCTTGCCGTCCAGGAGTCCTACGGATACGAGGTGGTGCAGCGTCTCCACGAGCTGGGCCTCGACGACATCCTGGAAGGCACCGTCTATCCCGCGCTCGCCCGGCTCGAGCGCGAGGGGCGAGTTCGCTCCCGGCTCGTCTCGTCGAACGCGGGCCCGGCACGCAAGTACTACCGACCGACCGCCGAGGGCTACGACACCCTCTCCAGAGGGACGAGCGACTGGACCGCCCTCGCCGGCATCGTCAGCCAGGTCCTGAGCGCACCCGTCCCCCCGGAACCAACCAAAGGATCCTGAACGTGGCTACTGCACTTCGCTGGACCGACCGCCTCCGCATCGAGCGTGCCGTCTGGGCCCTGGACCAACGCCTCTACGACCTGCCTCGAAGCTCGCGAATAGCCAAGCGCCGCGAGGTCAGGGAGAGCTTGATCAGCGCGTCGCACGACATCGGCACGGCGGCCGCCTTGCAGCGGCTGGGCAACAGCCGCCAGCTGGCGGCCGAGTACCTGAGCGCGGAGCTGGGCGACGAAGGACGGCCGCACTGGTTCGCGGCGGGAGTCTTCCTCTTCACCGGCCAGCTGGTCCTGACCTCGCTGTTGACCGACGCGGCTGCGGCCTTTGCGGCGGGGATCACCACGGCGACGCCCGACGCCACCGGGACATTCGAGTGGGCCGGCATCGCCTACCTGCAGGACACCGTCCGATACACCTTCGTCAACGGTGAAGCCACGTGGGTCGGAGGGGCATGGACGCCGTTGGCATGGCTGCTGTGGCTCACCGCCACCGTGGTCGTGGGCCGACTCTGGCGGGTGAAGCACATGCTGCGCCTTCGGAGGAATGACCCCGCTCGCCTCAGCGCCCCGTGAGGCGGCCCTGCGGGCTACTGGAGCAGCGCCCGCCTCACGGTGTCGAGGTTGTCGGTCGCAGGCAGCACCGCATCGAGCACGAGCTTGGGCTCAGCGAGCGGCTGGTAGAGCTTGCGTCCGCGAGCGACGGAGTCCCACTGCAGCTCGTACCAACCGGGGATGTCCCGCCGGCGTCCGTCCACCCGGGAGCGATGCACATCCACGTCTGAGCAGACGCACTCGACGACGCCGAATCGTGCGTGGTAACGCTCGGCCAACGCCTCCCACTCGCGGCGTGGCTCGTCTCGGGCCACGAGGTCGAGGACGCACGATGACCCACGACGAAGCTGCTGCTCGGCCACCCGGGACAGCAGGTTCCACCCCACCCGACGTTGCCGTTCCACGGGCAGCTCGACGGCCGACCACGCCTCCGGGTCGGCCCGCAGTCCCGACATGAGCCAGTCGAAGCTGGCCACAGTGGCGTTCACCTCCCGAGCGATCAGGTCCGCCATCGTGGACTTGCCGGCGCCGGTCCACCCACTGACCACCACGAGCCACAAGCCGTCCTGGTTCTCGTCGTCCTCCACGCCGACATTGTTGCTCCACACATGGTCGGCCGGGACAGCGATCGACGCCGTAGCTCACCTGGTCGTCTTGGGCGATGCGCGGCGACCGCCGTGGCGGCGGGGGCGGAGGAGCGGCGAGACCTCATGCGGCATGCAGCTCGGCCGGATCGGCGACGATGCGGACCGCCGAGACGACGATGAGGACCAGCAGGACGAGTGCTCCTGCGATTCCGTACAGCAGTGCTGTGCTCATGAAGCTCCTTGAGGTTGAGGGTCTGTTGACGCGAAGTCGGTGCTGACCACGAGATGAAGGCCGTCGACATCGACGACTCGCACCCGCATGCCTTGCTCGAGCGGCCCGGCCGGGTGGCGGAGGTTCCACCACGCACCTTCGGCCATGGCCTGCCCGCCCTGCTCATCCGTGCGGGCGACGGTGAGGACCTGGCCGACGAACAGATCCCGCCCGGTCGTCGTCGACGGGGCGCCGCGGGTCCTCGTGGCGACGCGACCGGCGATCACGGCTGCGACGCCGGCGACCATGGCCACCGGTGCGGTCATCGCCGCGGTCACCTCGAGCCACGGGCGTCGCGAAACAGGAGGACGCCGCTGAGGGCCAGGGCGATGGTGCCACCGGCGGCGGCGGCGCCTATCCCGGGCGCGAAGAGCTCCGCCACGAAGAGCGCCGCAGCTACGCCGAGGAGGAGCAGGCCGACGACGTTCACCGGGAGCACGGACACGCCGACCAGGGACAGGAGGATCAAGGTGACGCCGACCACGCCACCCGCGCCCACGCCGGGGCTGGCCAGCTCGTAGATCAGACCGAGCGTGCCGATCGACAGGAACAGGTAGGCGAGGTTGGGGTCGGCGAGTACCTGCTGGATCCGCCGGAACAACCCGAGGTCGTCCTGGTCGATCGAGGCGCCAGCCGTCTACAGCGTCACGACACGCCACTCCGTGCCGACCGTGACCTCTCGCTCACGAGAGTGTGCCGACCAGGCTTCCCGGCGCTCCAGAAACGTTCGTACCCGTGGGGCATGGTTGCGACCCCTCCCGCCACGTGGAGCGAATCCCGGCCCGGAGCTCCTCCGACCAGTGCCCGGCGGGCGAAGATGAGAGGCGTCGTGCGGGAAACGGGAGAGAGGCTGGATGAGCGAGAGCAACGAACACGTGCCGGTGACCTACGAGCACTGCATGCACGTGACGGGGCCGTTCTTCCATGGGACGAAGGTCGCCTTGGAGATCGGTGAGGAGCTGGTGCCGGGCTACCGCTCCAACTACCAGGACCGAACCCTGAGCAACGTCTACTTCAGCGCCCTCGTCGAGCCGGCCGTGTGGGGAGCGGAGCTGGCGACCGCGCTGGCCGGGAGCACCGAGCGGGGACGCATCTACATCGTCGAGCCGCTTGGCCCGTTCGAGGACGACCCCAACGTGACCAACAAGCGGCTCCCCGGCAACCCGACGCAGTCGTACCGGACCCGGCACCCGCTGCGCATCGTCGGCGAGCTGGAG
>CADCTF010000035.1 GCA_902805655.1 uncultured Acidimicrobiales bacterium | reverse complement strand
GTCGCCCCCGCCGCTCCCCCCGAGACCGAGGGCGTCGCGCCGCTCCTTGGAGCGGCGAAGCAGGTGCTCGGGGATCTCGGTCACGGGCGGGCTCCAGGCGGTCCGGGCTGCCCCGACGGCGGTGTCGGGAGCGGCTGCGACAGGCGGCTCACACTAGAGGGGGCGCCACGACGTCGGGCAACTCGCGCCGCTGGTGGGGATGTGTGGCCCCGGGAGGGCCCGTGGTAGACCAGCGCCCGTCCGAGATGTGGGAGCACGTCCGCCGTGCCCTACGATGTGAGAAGTTTCACGAGGAGCCCGACCCGGCGGGACGGGCCCCACCTGCAGGTGCGCGACGTGCGTCGTGCAGCACGACGGAGGAGGTGCTGGGTGGTCGCACTGGTGATGTCAACGATCATGCTGGTCGCCGGCACCGTGGCCGTCGTGGCCTACGCCCGCCGCCGCCCGCCCGGCGCCACCCTCACGTGGGGCGAGGCCATGGTGGCGGCGGTGTTCGTGTACCTCCTGATGGGCCTCGCCTACGGCATCGTGCCCCACCAGTGGCTGACCTTCGCCGACAACGAGCTGGGCTGGCGCTCGGACAAGATCGTCTACGGGCCCGGCGACGTGCTCACCAACATCCCGTTCACGATCACCTACCAGGTGATCCGCGACGTGATCGCCGCCGGCATCTACATCGTCTTCCTCGGCGGCCAGGTCGCCCTGTGGGCCGTCTGGCAGGGCCGGGGCAGGGTGAGGCAGCGGGAGCTGCCGACCTCCTCCTTCGGTCGACCCCTCGTGAAGCGGACGTAGCGGCGATGGCCAGGACCGACGCCAACCCGCCCATGCCGCTGTTCACCGGCGACTACGTCCTCCAGGAGATCGCGCCCGACGCCCTGGCCAAGACGGTCAAGCCGAAGCAGTTCCTCCACATCGACCAGTCCGAGTGCATCATGTGCGAGGGCTGCGTCGACATCTGCCCGTGGAAGTGCATCCACATGCTGTCGACGGACGCCATCACCGAGGGCGCCAACACGGCGGCCCCCGGGATGGACCCCGACGACCACGTCATCTTCGTGGTCGACGAGGACGTGTGCACCCGCTGCAGCCTGTGCGTCGACCGGTGCCCGACCGGCGTCATCATCATGGGCAAGACCGGCGTGGCCGCCAAGGACGGCGACCAGCACCAGCGCGACCAGAACCACGGCTACTCCTACGGGATGCGCTTCTAGCGCCCCCTCGCCGCCGAGCGACTTCTCGTTGCCCCGGACCGCTCGGTAGGTTCGGGACCGCCAGCACGGGGCCGGGGACCGGCCAGCAGCACCCCACCCGATCGACCGAACGGAAGCACCCAGCGCACATGGCGAGAACCATCGGAGACAAGGGGCGAGGCGCCGGCCTGGCCGAGCGCGTCAGCAAGCTCGGCGAGTCGGTGCAGGGATCCCAGGCCTGGAACTCGATCTTCCGGCCCGGCTCCATCTTCCGGAAGGGCTACACGGACAGCCCGAGGAACCGGTCGTACGTGATCATGAACTCGGTGCTCTACCACCTGCACCCGGTGAAGGTGAAGCGCCACGCCGTGAAGGTGAGCTACACGCTGTGCCTCGGCGGCCTCAGCTTCTTCTTGTTCATCCTGCTCACGGTCACGGGC
>CADCTF010000034.1 GCA_902805655.1 uncultured Acidimicrobiales bacterium | reverse complement strand
GCCGTCCGGTCCGACCCGCCGAACGCCGAGCACTCCTCCACCCGGGCGGCGGCCAGAGCCTGGAAGGCGACCAGCATCTTCACCACCGAAGCCGACAGCTCCACCGCCGTCTTGGCCGCCGAGCCCTCCACTAGTGCTGGGTCGAACGCCGCCATCAGTTCGGCGACATCACCTTGCAGCTGTCGAAGTCGGTCGAGCACAGAGCCATCGTACACGAACACGTGTTCGCACGCTCGTCGTTTTCCAACTGCGGATGCGGGAGGCAGATGGACGACGTCGCCATGGATGGACGCTGCTGTTCGGCGACGACGAGCCGCATTTCCCGGCGTGGTTCACCGAGACCAGCAGCCGAGAAGCGGCCGTGGAACGGATCGACGCCAAGATCACCGGGCTACGACTGGTGCGCCCGCGAGGTCACCAAGGTCATGCGAGCGTGCGATCGCGGCGAGTGCGTCCTCGCGGACGACTCCAGTGGCGATGAGTCGGTGGGCTCCACCACGTCTCAACCGTCATGACGACCAACGCACTTCCGCCCATCGTCGATCAGGCCACATGGGAGGCCGCGCTCGCCGAGCTCCGCCGCCGGGAGAAGGCGGCCACCCGGGAGCTCGACGCGATCGCGGCGAAGCGACGGCGCCTGCCCATGGTGGCGCTGCCCGACTACACGCTCGTGGGGGAGGACCGGGAGCCCGTCCGGCTCGTCGACGTGTTCGAGGGCAGGCGCCAGCTCATCGTCTACAACCACATGTGGTTCGCGGGCCAGACCTGGCAGTGCCCCGGCTGCACCGGCTTCACGAGCCAGTTCGCCCGGCTCGAGTTCCTCGAAGGGTGGGACGCCCGCTTCGTCATCGTCACCCAGGGGCCGATGGACGAGGTCCTCGAGTACAAGGCGCGTGTCGGCAACAAGATGACGTGGTACTCGACGGCGGAGAGCCCGTTCGGTGACGATGTCGGGGCGCCGCTCGACGGTGGCTTCCAGCTCAACGTCTTCCTCCGTGACGGCGACGACGTCTACCGCACCTACAACACGCAAGGTCGCGGCACGGAGCAGGTCAGCCACACCTTCCCGCTCATCGACCTGCTTCCGTACGGCCGCCAGGAGGAGTGGCAGGACGTGCCCGAGGGCTGGCCGCAGTCGCCGACCTACAGCCGGTGGGCGCCCTCGGAGGAGTACGCCAGGTACGCCGAGCCCTAGTGCGGTCGGCGCCTCGCCTGCAGTCATCCCCGCGGGCGGATGAGCGCGGGCCGGTGGAAGTCGCTGTTGTCGAGGACCACCTCGACGAACGAGAGCGGGTCGACCTCCTCGAGATAGATCAGCTCGGCCGCGAGGTAGCGGTCTCGGTGGAGCCGTTCGGCCTCGGCCGCACCCTCCCGGTCGGCGTCCCGGCGAGTACCCCGGAGCACCGACAGCTCGACGGCGACCTCGACCCACACCCGAAGGTCCCAGCAGTCGTTGATCTCCGGCCGGCAGCCGAACACGCCGTCCACCACGAGGACACCGTCTTCGGGCATCTCCACCTTCACCCCTGCGTGGTCGACCTGGGTGAGCGGATCGATGCTGCACAGAGCCACCACGCCGTCGCCCGCAGCAGCCGCCGGCTCCAGGAGCAGGCGCCTCGCTCCCGCCAGGTCGAAGGCATTCCGGTAGTAGCCCTCACCCGACTTGCGGTCGTAGAGGTGGGCGTCCCGCCACGGCCGCTTGAAGTCGTCCATCGAAGCCCGGAACGTCGGACGGCCTCGAGCTGCGAGCCCGACGGCGAGCTCATGCCCCAGGCTCGTCTTGCCCGCGGCGGTGAGCCCGTCCACCACGACGCGCAGCCGCTGGGGCCCGATGTCCTCGATGAGGCTGACCACCAGGTCGAGCACCCGGGAACGCTCTGGGCTGGCGGGCGGCGGCAAGGGCTGTTGCCACGTGGACACCGACAGCTCGACTCGCGCTTCGGCCATGGCAAAGGTCTACATGCCCGGCGCCGCCGACCCGTTGAGCCGACCCCGCCGAGACAGCGGTGGCTGCTCGGTACCGTGGAGGGGCCATGACCTCACCCACTGCGACCCTGAAGTCGAACGATCCGTGCTGGTGCGGCAGCGGTCGGAAGTTCAAGCGGTGCCACCGCAACGAGGCGGAGGCGGGCCGCATCAAGCCCGGTCGGGTGACCCCCATGCGGGCCGTGCCGCCGCACATCGGCCGCCCGCCGTACGCCGACACCGGTCAGGTCGTCCGTAAGCCGGGAACGGGCATTCAGACACCGGACGTGATCGAGCGGATGCGCACCGCCGGCCGCATCGCCGCCGACGTCCTCCAGCTGGTCGGTGCCGCCGTGCGCCCTGGCGTCAGCACCGAGGAGCTCGACGTGCTGGCCCACGAGGCGTGCATCGAGCGTGGCGCGTACCCCAGCCCGCTCAACTACCACGGCTACCCGAAGGCGATCTGCACGAGCGTCAACGAGGTCATCTGCCATGGCATCCCCGACGACCGGCGACTGATCGACGGCGACATCGTCAACCTCGATGTCACGACGTACGTCGACGGCGTGCACGGCGACACCAACGCCACCTTTCTCGTCGGTGATGTCGACGAGCCGTCCCGACGCCTCGTCGAGGTGACGCGGGAGTGCCTGGATCGTGCCATCGCCGTCGTTCGGCCGGGGGTGCCGCTGAACGCCATCGGCCAGACGATCCAGCAGCACGCCGAGGGCAACGGCTACGGCGTCGTCCGCACGTTCATCGGCCACGGGATCGGCGAGCAGTTCCACACCGACCTGCAGATCCCCCACTACTACGAGCCGCGACTCACCCGTCCGATCGAGGAGGGGATGACGTTCACGATCGAGCCGATGATCACCATGGGCGACCACCGGCACCGGATGTGGGACGACGGCTGGACCGCGGTGACGGTGGACCACCGGCGCACGGCACAGTTCGAGCACACCCTCGTGGTCACCACCGACGGATGCGAGGTGCTCACCCGGCCCTCCACCGCTCTGCCGTCCTGACACGCAGTGACGAAGATCGATCTCAAGAAGGACCGCAAGGACCTCTACCAGCCGGGGTCCAAGGACTTCACCGAGGTCGACGTGCCCGCCATGACCTACCTCGCCATCGATGGACATGGTGACCCCAACACCTCACCCGACTACACGGCGGCGGTCGGAGCCCTCTACGCCGGCGCGTACGCGATCAAGTTCGCCCTCAAGGCCCGAAGCGGTGAGGACTTCGTGGTCGGGCCCCTGGAAGGCCTGTGGTCCAGCGCTGATCCGTCGGTCTTCGTCGAGCGCAAGAAGGATGACTGGGACTGGACCATGATGATCCCGCTCCCGGACCCGGTGACCCGCGATGACATCGCCGACGGCCTCGCCAACGCCTCCAGGAAGAAGCCCGATCTCGCCATCGCCGGCCTGATCGCCATCGAGCTGCACGAGGGCAGGTCGCTGCAGATCCTGCACATCGGCCCCTACGACTCCGAGGCAGCCACGCTCGCCCGCCTCCACGACGAGGTGATGCCTGCGCGGGGCCTCACCTGGAACGGCCGGCACCACGAGATCTATCTGAGCGATCCCCGCCGGGTCGCGCCGGAGAAGATGCGGACGGTGCTGCGCCAGCCGGTCAAGCCCGTCAGCTGACGGCGCGGCTACCCCCGCAGGTCGATGCCTGCGTCGGCCAGTCGCCGTTCCATCTCGGCGCGCCGTCGGTTGCGGCCGCTCGGGGTCTTGTCGACGAGCGGTGGGCGCTCGACCTCGACCAGCTCGGCCAAGCGGGCGAGCACCCCGTCGTACCGCCGCATGGCGGTCACCAGCGCGCGCTCGTCACCGGCTGCACGGCGCAGCTGGGTGCGCGCCAACTGGGCCTCCCGAGCCACCTTGGCGACCTGGTCCATGCCGTCGGTCGTACCCCGAGCGAGCCGCGCAGGAGCCCTCTGTCGGTGGGCATCGGTAGGGTGAGCGGCATTGCGCCGGCGGCTGGCCGGCCTGGCCTCGAGGAGCCCGCACCATGCGCGAAGCAGTCATCGTCTCCACCGCCCGCACGCCGATCGGACGCGCCTTCCGCGGCGCGTTCAACGACACCCAGACCCAGGCCCTGGGAGCCCACGCCGTGGCGGCCGCCGTCGAGCGGGCCGGCATCGACCCGGCCGAGGTGGACGACGTCGTGCTGGGCTGCGCCCTGCAGCAGGGCTCGAGCGGCTTCAACACGGCTCGCCAGGCCGCCCTCAAGGCGGGCCTCCCCACATCGGTGGCGGCACAGACCATCGACCGGCAGTGCTCGTCGGGCCTCATGGCCATCGCCATCGCGGCCAAGCAGATCATGGTCGACGGCATGGAGGTCACCATCGGCGGCGGCGTCGAGTCGATCTCGCTCGTGCAGAACAAGCACATGAACAGCCACCGCACCGGCGACCCGGGCCTGCTGGGCTCGACGCCCGGGCTCTACATCCCCATGATCGAGACGGCCGAGCTCGTGGCCGAGCGGTACGGCATCTCACGCGAAGACCAGGACGCGTACGGCCTGCAGTCACAGCAGCGCACCGCGGCCGCGCAGGCGGAGGGCCGGATGGACGCGGAGATCGCACCCATGACGACGACCATGAAGGTCACCGACAAGGCCACCGGCGAGGTCTCCGACCGGGAGATCACCATCTCGATGGACGAGGGCAACCGCCCGCAGACGACCCTGGCCGACCTCGAGAAGCTGTCTCCGGTCTGGAAGACCGGCTCCTTCGTGAAGGAGGGCAAGTACGTCACCGCCGGCAACGCGTCGCAGCTGTCGGACGGCGCGTCTGCTGTTGTGATGATGGAGGCCAAGCTGGCCGAGCAGCGCGGCCTCACCCCCCTCGGGGCCTACCGAGGCATGGCTGTGGCCGGCTGCAACCCGGAGGAGATGGGCATCGGCCCCGTCTTCGCGGTGCCCAAGCTGCTGAAGCAGGCCGGCCTCACCGTCGACGACATCGGCATCTGGGAGCTCAACGAGGCCTTCGCCAGCCAGGTGCTCTACTGCCGCGACGAGCTGGGCATCCCCAACGACCGGCTCAACGTCTCCGGCGGCGCCATCTCCATCGGCCACCCCTACGGCATGACCGGTGCCCGGGCCACGGGCCACGTGCTCATCGAGGGCAAGCGGCGTGGTGCCCGCTACGGCGTCGTGACCATGTGCGTCGGCGGCGGCATGGGCGCAGCCGGTCTCTTCGAGATCTTCTGACGTGAGCCGCCTGCCACCGCTCCGACCGGAAGAGCTCCGGCCGGACCAGCGCGAGCAGCACGAAGCGCTGGCCGAAACCCGACCAGTCGACGAGAACGGCCAGTTCGGAGGGCCGTTCGATGTCTGGATCCGGAGCCCCGAGATCGCCCGGCGGATGCTCTCCATCGGCGGCTTCCTCCGGCAGCGGGCCACCCTCGGCCGCCGGCCGGTGGAGGTGGCCATCCTCGTCACGGGTCGCTTCTGGAGGAGCGACTTCGAGTGGTGGGCCCACGCCCGGCTGGCTCGGGAGAGCGGCGTCGACGACGCCACCATCGAGGCCATCTTCGAGCAGCGCCGGCCCGACGGCGCTCTGCCGGCCGAGCTGGTGGCCCACGACGTGGCCCGAGCGCTGCACGAGACGCACGAGCTACCCAGGGAGGTCTACGACGCGGCGGTCGCCGAGGTCGGCGAGGAGGGGCTGGTGGAGATCATCGCGACCATCGGCTACTACACCTTCGTCTCCATGACGCTCAACGCCTTCGCCGTCTCCGTGCCGCCGGGCGTCGAGCCGCCGTTCCCTCGGCCGGAAGCGGGGTAGTGCCAGGCCAGAGCCCGAGTCGAGGAGATTCGCTGGTGCAGCCCGAAGAAGCCCCCGTCGTCGATGATGCGGCCAATCACCGCTTCCACTTCACCGAGGGCGGCGTCGATGCCGAGCTCGTGTACCAGCTCGAGGGCGACCGACTGATCGTCCTCCACACCCAGGTGCCCGAAGCTTTTCGCGGCCGGGGCATCGCCGGCCGTCTGGTGCAGGCCGTGGCCGACCGGGCCAAGTCGAGTGGCGAGACGGTGGTGCCGTGGTGCCCTTATGCCGGCAAGTGGCTGAAGGACCAGCCCGACGTGGCGGCCGGGATCAAGATCGACTGGAGCCCGCCCGGCTGACGGGCTCTAGTCGAGCGGGGAGTCGGTTTCGACGGCGACTTCGTCGGTCGGCGCGAGCGGGTGCTGGCGCGGCACCGTGCCGAGCTTGCCGGCCTCGAAGTCGTCGAAGGCCTGCTGGATCTCAGCCTTGGTGTTCATCACGAAGGGGCCGTACCAGGCGACGGGCTCTCGGATCGGGAGCCCGCCCAGGAACAGCATCTCGAGGGTGCCGGTGCGGGTGTCCTGCCGGGCATCGGCCTCCAGGGTGAACGCCTCGCCTGGCCCGAACACGGTCAGCTGGCCGGTGCTCACCGGCCGCCGCTCCCGCCCGATCCTGGCGCTGCCGCCGAGGACGTAGGCGAGGCAGTTGAACTCGGCGGGCCACGGTACGACCGCCTGTGCACCCGGAGCCAGGCTGGCGTGCACCATGGACATCGGCGAATTGGTGGAGCCAGGGCCGCGATGCCCGCCCAGCTCCCCCGCGATCAACCGCAGCAGTGAATCGGCGGCCGGCGTGGTGACCAACCCCACGAGATCCCCGTCGAGGTCCTGATAGCGGGGGTCGACCCACTTCCTCTCCCGGGGCAGGTTCACCCACAGCTGCAGCCCGTGGAACCAGCCACCCGCCGCCACCACGTCCGAGGGCGGCGTCTCGATGTGGAGGATGCCCTTGCCGGCGGTCATCCACTGGGTGCCGCCGTCGCGGATGACGCCACCGCCGCCGATCGAGTCGGCATGCTGCAGCACGCCGTCCATCATGTACGTCACCGTCTCGAAGCCCCTGTGCGGGTGCCAGGGAGTGCCCTTGGGGTCTCCCGGCGCGTAGTCGACCTCACCGATCTGGTCGAGGTGCACGAACGGATCGAGCGCGGCCAGGTCGACCCCGGCGAACGCGCGTCGAACGGGGAACCCCTCGCCCTCGAACCCTCCGGGCGCGGTGGTCACCGACCGGATGGACCGCTGACGGGCGTCAGTGGGGACGACGGGGAGGCGCGGCAGACCGCTCGTGTCCTCGATGGTGACGGCTGGCATGCACGGCCTCCCGGGGTCGGATCCGTCGCCTTCCCTACCCCGCCGCTGCACCGAATCGCGTCCGCAGCCGAGCGCACACGGCGGGCCACTCCCCGGAGGTCACCGAGTACATGGCGCTGTCGCGCAGGAGACCGTGCTCTCCTGGCGCGTGCGAGGGCTGCCAGCTGCGCAGCACGCCTTCAACGCCATGAGCCGCAACAAGCGGAGCATCGCCCTCGAGCTCACCACCCTCGGCCGGGGTGCTCGACAAGCTCGGCCTCGGGCCCGAGGTGCAGCGCGAGCTGCGCCCCGGCGTGATCACGCTGGCCATGCCCGCATTCGGTCTGGGCGGCCCCTTGGTGCAGATCCGGGCGTACGGGTCGACCGTCGAGCAGGCGTCGGGCATGCCGTTCGTCAACGGCCGCGAGGAGTGGCCTCCGGCGTTGCAGCACGTGGCCTTCGGTGACCCGATCGGGGGGATGTTCGGGGGCGCCGTCCTGCTGGCCGCGCTGGCGGCTCGACCGAGACTCGGCGGAGCGGAGATCGACCTGGCGCAGGTCGAGTGCTTGTTCCAGCTGACCGCCGACGCCATCATCCGCGAGCAGGCATCGGGCGCACCGCTGTCCCGCACCGGAAACCGTCGCAGCTCGGCCGCCCCGTGCTGCGTGGTGCCCGCTTCGGAGGCGGACACGTGGCTCGCCGTCGTGGTCGACACCGAGCTGGCATGGCGGGGCCTGTGCTCGGCGTTCGCCGAAGAGGAGTGGGCCGGTGACCCCGAGCTGTCGACCATGGCCGGTCGCAACCGGTCGGCCGACCAGCTGGAAGGCGTGATCGCCGCCTGGGCGGCCGGGCGCACGGCCGAGGAGGCGGCGGTCGAGCTGCGCCGCTTCGCCGTGCCGGCCGTGGCCGTGCAGCCCGCCCACGCGCTCGGCCGGGATCCTCAGCTGTCGGCCACCGGCTTCTTCCAGACGCTCGAGCGCCGCTACGTCGGCCGGCACGCGCAGACGTCACCACGGTTCCGCTTCGACGGCATCCGTCCTGCGCTACGGCGACCGGCGCCGACCCTCGGGGAGCACACCGACGAGGTGCTGGCGGCGCTCGCCGACGGATGATTCGCTGCGTCAGCGGCCCACGGTGACGGGCGACCAACGGCGGCGGGTCAGCGAGGCGACGTCGTCCCCGGCCTCGGCCAGAGCAGTGATGGCCGCGACCGTGGAGTGCCGGCGGCCGGCGCCGGCCGCCAGGCCGACCGGCGTCCACCCGAGCCGGGTCGCGGCGTCGTCGCCGTAGAGGACGGCCACCATCGTGGTCGCCCCCACAGACTGGCTCGACCGGGCGAAACTGTCGGGATGCCCGAGGTCGACCAGGTGGCCGAGCGCGGGCGGCGGGCCGTCGCCGTCGTCTTCGCGCTCAACGGGCTCGCCTTTGCGGCGTGGGCGTCGAGGACACCGGCCATCAAGGACGCCCTCGGCCTCGACGCCTCGGGGCTCGGCCTCCTGTTGATGTGCCTGTCCATCGGGTCGGTGATCTCGCTCCCGCTCAGCGGACCTCTCGTCGACCGGATAGGCGGCGCCCGGGGCGTGCTGGGCGGCGCCCTGCTCCAGGGAAGCGGCTTCCTCGTCGTCGCATCGGCGCTGGCGATGGGAACGACCTGGGTCACCGCCCTCGGCCTGTTCGTGGCCGGGGTGGGCGACAGCGTCTGGGACGTCTCGATGAACGTCCAGGGCGCCGACGCCGAGCGCCGGCTGGGCCGGTCGATCATGGCCCGCTTCCACGCCGCGTGGAGCCTCGGCACCATGGTCGGGGCCGCCCTGGGCACCGCGGCGGCAGCCGCCGGTGTCAGTGCGCCGCTGCAGATCGCCGCCGTCGCGGTGCCCGTGCTGATCATCGGTCCGCTCGCCTCCTTGAGGTTCCCGTCGCACGACGACACGACTCCAGAGCAGCCCCGCGGCCGGTCGCGAGCCTCGATGCTCGGCGCGTGGAGGACGCCGCGCACTCTGGTGATCGGAATCATGGTGCTCGCCTTTGCCTTCTCCGAGGGCGTGGCCAACAGCTGGACAGCGGTTGTGATCACCGACGGCCTGGGCGGCACGGAGACGGCCGGAGCCATCGGCTTCAGCTTCTTCGTCGCGGCCATGACCGCGTCGCGGACGTTCGGCGTCCAGCTCGTCGACCGGTACGGCCGGGTGGTGCTGCTCCGCGCCTCCGCCGTCATCGCCGCCGGCGGCGTCACGCTGGTGATGTTCGGACCGGGCCTGCCGTGGGTCCTCACCGGCGCACTGGCCTGGGGCGGTGGCACCGCCCTCGGCTTCCCGACAGGGATGAGCGCGGCGGCGGACAACACCGATCACGCCGCCCTGCACGTTTCGGTCGTCAGCTCGATCGCGTACATCGCGTTCCTCGCCGGGCCACCGCTCGTCGGGTTCCTCGCCGATGCGATCGGCATCCGGGAGAGCCTCTTCCTGGTGCTGATCGGTCTTGTCGTCGGTGGGGTCGCAGCCGCCTCGGCGCGGCCCCTCGAAGCCGAGGTCGTCGACGACGAGACGGTGTGAGCCTCCGTCCTTCGACGAGGCCCCACCTGACCGCGGGGGACTCAGACGAAGAGACAGGTGGCGCGCAGCTCGATGCTCCGCCGAGCCGGCTGCCCCACCGGGACCTCGGGGTCGCGGAACGCTGAGTGCGGCGTGAAGTACGTCCCACCCTCACGGACGATGTCCGTGTCGTACGTGCGAAAGGCCACGACCTCGTCGGGCGACAGCTCGGGGAACGCGTACCAGGCGTTGTCGCTGGCATCGTCGGGCGCCAGGATGCCCAATGCGTCGAAGCTGGCGCCGGTGCCGGCGTAGTTGGTGACGTGGAACGCCCGACTCTGTTCCCGCCGGACCGTGCGGGCGTCGCAGAAGGCCAGCGGGTAGTCCATCTTGGCCGGCCCGATGTTGCGCCAGAACTGCAGGATCACGATGCGGCGCGCCTGCTCGACAGCGTCCGCCGTCAACCCTTGCCGGGCCAGCGTCTCGGCCGATCCGGGGCGAGCGTTGCGGTACGAGCTCCGGATGATGTCGACGTGGGTATCGGCGAAGTCGGAGTGGACGAACGTGATCGGCGACAGCTGCGAGTGTCGCTGCGCCGTGTCCGGGCTGCGCTTGATGTGACCCGACACGAGCGCGACGTCGGCTCCTGTCATCTCGCGGGCCAGCTCCTCCATCTCGGGATGGTGGGTCGTCGACAGCTGGGCCTCGTCGTCCCAGTCGGCGACGGCCGACGCGTGCTGCACCAGCTGGAACCCGCACTCCTGCCATCCCGGCAGCTCCGCCAGCCGTCCGTCGAGGATCTCCACCTCACGCTGCGGGCGTGCGGCACCCGGCGCCGGCGCTCCCGGCACGAAGTTCAGCGTCGCGCGACAGAAGGTGCTCATCGCAGGAACGTAGCGCCGGGCCGGCTCGTGCGGAAGACTCCGCTCATGAGCACGACCATCTCCGGACCCATCACCGGCGGCGCCCAAGGCCGTCCGTGGTCTCTCCCTCAAGCCGACCTCGCGAGCCGCGGCTACGTGGCCGAGGAGTTCTTCCTCGAAGGCACGGCGACCCGCTACCGGGCCAAGGGCGACGCCTCGCTGTCCCCGGACGGCCGCTGGGACGCCGAGCCGGACGGCACCGCCGACTTCCGCACCCGCCTCCTCGTGGTGCGGCCGGCAGACCGTGCAGCTGCGAACGGCACCGCCGTGGTGCAGTGGCTGAACGTCACCGCCGGCTACGACCTCGGCACCGCGGATGACGAGGAGCTCCTGTCGGGCTACGTGTGGGTCGGCGTCTCGGCCCAGAAGGTCGGCATCGACGGCTTCCCGCCGGAGGCTCCCCCCTATGGCGGGCGGCAGGCCCCCATGCCGCCGCTGAAGGTGTGGGACTTCGAGCGCTACGCGAGCCTCGTCCACCCGGGCGACCCCTACTCGTTCGACATCTTCACCCAGGCAGGTGCAGCGGTGCGGTCCGGCCAGCTGACCGGCGGGCTGCCGATCGAGCGGATGATCGCCACCGGTGCATCGCAGTCCGGCGCCCGCCTGACGACCTACGTCAACGCCGTGCACCCGCTCGTGGGCCTGTACGACGCCTTCGTGCCGACTATCACGGGAGGCTCGGGCAGCCTGCTGGGCGACATCCCCCCGAACACGCCTACGACAGACCCGTCCCGGCGCATGACCCGCACCCGGATTCGCGACGACATCACCGAGCCCGTGCTGATCGTGAACAGCGAGTGCGAGGCGCTGGCCATGTACCCGGCCCGCCGGGACGACGACGACACGTTCCGGTTCTGGGAGGTCGCCGGCGCGCCGCACGCGGTGGCCGTCGCGGCGGCCAAGACGCCGCGCGAGGGCGGCCGCATCGACAACCCGCTCACCTACCGACCGGTGCTGAGCGCCGGGTACGCGGCGGTGAACCGGTGGTTGGTCGAGGGCACCCCGGCCCCGTCCCAGCCCAGGATCGAGTTCGCCGACGACTCGACCATCGTGCGGGACTCGTACGGCAACGCGGTGGGCGGGATCCGCCTCCCGGAGATGGGCGCGCCCATCGCCGAGTACCACGGTCGGGACGACGCCACCGGCCTGATGGCGCTCTACGGCTGGGCCCGCCCCTTCACGCAAGAAGAGCTGCGCCCGCTCTATCGCTCGCGTGAGGCCTACATCCAGGCCTTCCGCACGGCGGTGGACGACCTCGCAGCCACCGGCGCCCTCCGCCCTGAGGACGTCGGGGACACCAAGGACCGCGCCGAGAAGGTCGCCGTCGACCTCGACCTGGACTAGCCGGCCGGCGTCGGCGTGGCCGAGGCGGCCGCCCGCAGGCGCTCGGCCAGGGCCGCCACCTCGTCGCGCAGCGCGTCGGGCGTCTCGATCGTGAACGGCCACCCCAAGCCGGCGAGAAGCTGTGCCATGCCGTCGAGCCGCTCGGCTCGGGTCTCCAGGCGCACGCCCCCGGCCACCTCGGTCAAGCGCCCGACCGCCACGGACACACGCCTTCGAGCCACCTCGGGCGACGTGTGCAGCACCACGCTGACCTCGTGCGCCCATCCGACCGACGCGATGCCCGCCAGCACCTGCGCCACCGGGTCGAAGTCCCCCGGCACCTCGTAGCGGCCCTCGGCCGGGAGCACCCGGCTGATGCGATCAAGCCGGAAGGTGCGCAGGGCCTGGCGGGTGTGGTCGTAGCCCGTGACGTACCAGCGGCCTCCGTGAAAGACCAGCCCGTACCCGTCGATCACGCGGCTCCCGGTGCGTCCGTCCCACGCCGTGTAGTCGATCGTGACGCTTCGGCGCGTGCTGGCGGCGTCCGCCAGGTCGAGCATCACGGATGCCCCTGGGGCGGCGGCCTCCCGGGTGGCACCGGTGAACTGCGACGTGGCCATCAGGGCCTGGAGCCGGCCGGCGAGCACGGGCGGCAGCACCCTGCGGACCTTGGCCATGGCACTGTCGACCGCCGCGTTCTCCGTCGTCAGGAGCCCGGCCCGTCGGGCCGCGTCGAGCCCGAGGGCCACGGCCACCGCCTCGTCGTCCGTGAGCATCAGCGGCGGCAGCTTGAAGGTCGGTGCGAGCGAGTAGCCGCCGTACCGGCCCCGTTGCGCCTCGATCGGGATGCCGAGATCGGCCAGGTGCTCCGCGTACCGGCGAACGGTGCGCTCGTCCACGCCCAGCCGTTCGGCCAGCTCTCCGACCGTGCGTTGTCCCCCGCCCTGCAGCAGCTCCAGCAGGGCGAGCACTCGGGCGGTGGGCCGCGTCAAAAGATCTCCAGAAACTTCGATGAATCCGGGCGGGAAGTGTCCGCTAATCACCGTACCGTCCTGGCCATGAGCACATACGTACTGATCCCTGGCTTCTGGCTCGGCGGCTGGGCATGGGGCCCCGTCACCGAGGAGCTGAGCAGACGGGGCCACACCGTCCACCCGGTGACGCTGGCGGGTATGGGGGAACGCGCAAGCGAAGCAACCCCGGCCGTGGATCTCGAGACCCACGTCGACGAGGTCGTGGAGCTGCTGTCGCACGACCTGCACGACGTGGTGCTGGTGGGACACAGCTACGCCGGTCTGGTGATCACCGGTGCGGCCGACCGCGTCCCGGAGCGCATCGCCCGGCTCGTGTACGTGGACACCGGTCCCCTTCCGGACGGCATGTCGCAGAACGACTTCGACCCTCCCGACCAGCAGGCCGCCAACGCCGAGCTGGTCGAGACGTACGGGGACGGCTGGCAGCTGCCTCCCCCGCCGTGGGCCGACCTGGCCGGCGCGGTGCCCGACGTCGACGACGCCGCCATCGAAGCCCTCACGGCGCGATCGGTGGCGCAGCCCTGGGCCACCGCAACGCAACCGGCCCGGCTCACCGGCGCGTGGGAGGCACTCCCCCGCCTCGGCATCCTCTGCAGCTTCACCGAGGAGCAGGCTCGGAGCATGGCCGCCGTCGTGCCCGCCTTCCGGCACATGGACGGCGAGCAGTGGCGCTACGCCGAGCTGCCGACGTGGCACTGGCCCATGTTCAGCCGACCGGCCGAGCTGGCCGAGATACTGGACGCTGCCGGCCGCTGAGCCGCAGAGGGCGCAGCGCGCCGGAGCAGCCCCTCGTCAGGAACGGGCGAGCATCGCCTCGTACTCACCGGCCAGCGCATGGAGCGCCTGGCGGCCGTCTCCCTCGAAGGAGGAACCGTGCATGATCGCCAGGGTGGTCGGCTCGAGGTCGCCCAGCGCCCGCAGCGTCTGGCCGGTGTGCGGAGCGAGGCACGTGGCGCCGAACATCGCCTCGGCCTGCATCGCCGGCTCCAGCACGTCGTTGGCGGTGAGGGCCGGCCCGGGCCCCGTCTGACTGAACAGGTCGCCGCAGAGCAAGGTCGCAGTGGTCTCCTCGAAGAGCACCTGCGCCTCCCACCCGTGGGGAACGTGCGGCGTCGAGATCTGGCGCAGGCGCTTGCCGCCGATGTCGATGACCTCCCCTTCGGCCAACGCCCGGGGCGGCCGGTCACACAGGTCGTTGAGCGAGACGTCGCAGCCCAGCGCACCGTGGGCCACCTGGCTGTTGGGGGCCGCGGCGAGCCACATGTTCATCGAGCCGCACTCGTCGGCTTCCACGTGCCCGAAGGTGATCCAGCGGATCGACTCGACCGGTAGCACCGTGGCCACCGCCTCGGCGACGAGGGGGAACAGCGTCCTCGGGCCGGTGTGGAACAGCAGCGGTTCGTCCCCCGCCACGAGGAACTGGTTGAAGGAGAAGCCGTTCGGTCCGACGTCGGGGACCAACGTCGAGATGCGGTAGATGCCGTCGGCGATCTCGTCGACAGCTGGTTGCAGGGTGTCCATGCTCTGTAGGCGTTCATTCGGCGGCCGTTCCGTTCAGGGCCCACTGAACGGTTGTGGCTACCTCGTGCACCGCCAGCGCACGGCGTCGTCCGCGAGCGGCTCGTAGGCGCAGTAGATCCCCGTGCGCACGCGCCGGTCGAGCACCGCTCCCGCCTCGGGCACCAGCTCCCCGACTCGCCCGATGGCGGTGCGCAGGGCGCGGGTGACGTTCAGGCGGGCTCGCTCCGCAGCCGAGGCCGCCGGCCGTTCCCGCCCCCCCATACCGAACGCCGCTGACAGGTGGCCAACCAGCTCGTCGAGCTCTGACTGCAGGGCCTCGGCCGCTTCGAGCCTCCCGAGCTCGAGCGCCTCGTCGATCTCGGTGCGAAGCCCCTCGATCCGATGGCGGTACGCCGACCGCGCCGCGAAGTCCGCCGCGACGCCCGCATCACCCAGCGCCCGCCGGCTGGCGGTGTCTCCAGCTTCGCCCTCGATTCGATCCACCAGATCCAGGGCGTGCCGCTCGACGCCCGGTGCGGCAACCAGCTCGGCGAGGTACCGCATGCCCTTCGTATCGGGCACCCGCACGGTGCTGTCAGGAGACGAGACCACCCACCACTTCCCGTTCCGGGTGAGCTGCACCTCGATTGGCGCAACGTCGGCGGGGCCGGATGTCGGTCGCACGCCCAGCCGCTCGAACAAGGCTGTGACCTCCGCCGGAACGACGACATCCAGGGCTGCGAGCACCGCGGACGCCTCGTGTGCGTCGAGGGCGGCGCCGGTCGGGTCGTCGGTCCGCACGCGCAGCTCAGCCAGGTCCACGAGGAGGAGGGCACGAAGCCACGGGAGCTGCGCTCGCTCCAGCCGGTCGAGGCCGTCTTCGATCGCGGCCACGGCACCGACGAGGTCGCCGTCGGCGGCCAGCACCCGGGCTCGCGCGCCCGCACAGCGCGCCTGCGCCGTCGGGACGTCGAGGTCACCGGTTCGGCCGACCATCTCCGTCACGTAGGCCCTGGCCGCCGCCAGGTCCCCCGAGGCCAGCTCTGCGTCGACCAGCACGGCCAGCAGCTCGATGGCTCGAAGCCGGTCGCCGCGGACGACCCGCAGGCCGCGCCTGGCCGTTGCTCGAGCCAGCTCGTTGTCGCCCCGGGCGAGATGGAGGCGGGCGGCCGGCAGCACCGCCTGAAGCGCCTGCTCCTTTCCCAGCAGGAGCACCTCGGCCTCGCTGAAGCGACCCTGGCGCGTGCGCAGGTCGGCCAGGGCGATGGCGGGGTGCCAGCTCGGCATCGACATGGCGGCCTCGAAGTCGGCGGACGCGCGCGTGAGGAGGGCATCGGCCTCGCCCCAACGCCCGAGCTCGATCAGCAGCGTCGCCTGCACGCTGTCGCAGTGACTGGCCAGGAACACCGGGGGCCCCGGCGCCGGGCCGATGAGCCCGTGCTGCCGCAGCACTCCGGCCCACGAGGCCGCCCGAGCGAAGTCGGCGGCGTAGTGGCAGGCCGTGAAGAAGGAGCAGACCGACTTGGCCGCGGAGTCAGGGTCGTCCGCCGGGCCGCACGCCAAGGCCATGGCTTCGTCGAGCAGTGCCATCCCTTGAGCCACCCGGCCGGCCTGTACGTGGGCCAGGCCGGCGTCGGCCAGTGCCTTGGTCTCCAGGTTCAGATCACCGAAGCGCCGCGCCCGGTCGAGCGCCAGCTCGGCCGAGGCCAACAGCTCGGCCGGGTCATCCACGTCACAGCCCATGGCTGCGACTGCGACCCAGCCCTGCTCGAGGCACGGCGGCTGGTCCTCCACCAGCCGCCGGGCTCGGGCGAACCAGGCGCGAGCTGCGGTGAGGTTGCCCAGACCGTTGGCGAAGGTGTCGCCCAGGCGGACGCACGCGAGCGCGGCCCGACAGCTGTCCCCGGCCGAGGTGAAGGACCGGATGGCGGCGGAGAGGTGCGCGACGACGGCGTCGACGTCGAATCGGCGGTACGCCTCGTCCGCCAGCTGGAGGGCGCTCTCCCCGCTCTCGAGGTCCCCGGACACGGCCTCAGCATCGCGCCCGCAGGCCGGTGAGCCCCAGCACCAGCACGGCAGTCAGCGACCAAGCCCAGTAGTCGAGCCCGAGCGTGACCCAGGTCAGTGAGTGGAGAGCCACGGCGGCGGCGGCCATGGGCCACCTGGCACCTCGCCGTACCAGCACCACGGGGAAGGAGAGCTCGATGGCGAGGAGGCCGAGCGCGCTCGCGACAGACAGTGCCGCGCTGCTCATCAGGGCCGAGGCCACCGCCGTGGTGGGCGCCATCTCGCTGGCGACGGCGTCGTGGAGGATCCAGCGCATGTTGTCGCTGAACACCCACGCCAGGCCCGAGTGGCGCAGCTTCTGCACGCCACAGAGGAAGTACACGAGCGCCAGGGCGGACAGGCCGGCCCGGAGCGGCCACCCGAAGGCAGTGCCGCTCACTCGGGACCCGGTGCGAGCCCGGGCGCTCGACAGCACGGCCGGGAAGGCGACGAGCAGCACCAGCACGTCGTTGTGGAGGACCTTGCCGGTGCTGGTCTTCAACCCGCCGAGCGCCAGGAGCACCAACCACGCGACGCGCAGCCCGCTCACGGCCGGACGCCGGCCGTAGCGGGACCCGGCGATGGCCAAGACCGCCGCAACCGCACCGAGCACCTGCAGTCCGACCAGCACGGCCGCGGGCGGCATGCCGGGGGCCCAGCCCAGGAAGAGCGGCGGTCGGAACAGCGAGGCCGGCGTCCTGGCCAGCTCGACGAACGGCCACGTGACGATGCGCAACAGGAGGATGCCGGCCAGCCCGGCCCGAAGCGCCGCCAGGTGCCCGGCCTGGCCCTCGGCGAAGAGCCAGCCGTCCACCCGCCGGGGCACGACCATCACGATCGATCACAGGAGAGGTGCAGCGTGCGGGACCGCAGCGTCGACTCCGCCCCGGGGGCCACGGCGACGTAGACGCTGCGGTAGACGCGGAGCAGCCGTACGTCCCGGTCGCCGTCGAGCCACGCCCGGCACGCACTGTCCTGCTCGTCGGCGGATGCCTCCACCACGTCGGGCAGGAGATGCCCCGACTGGCGGTAGCCGCGGCCCATGGCGGCCAGATCAGCCGGCGTCTCGACACCGCGATCGTCCACCGCCACCAGGTCCCACCGCACCGCCGTTCCGGTTCGCACGGTGCTGAACAGCCGGAAGGCGCTGAACGGCCACACCTCGATCTGGAGCACGCCGCAGGCGAGGATGGCCGCGAGGAAGATGTACACGGCAATGCGGACGGCAGCGCGGGGCCCCTCGACGCTGAGCGGCTGCAGGGTGGCTGGCCCAGCCTCGACGTCCCTGGGCACGGCGACAGCATCGCACCGGTACCGTCGGCGACGTGGACCCCTCAGCTCCCCAGCAGCCCCGTACCGACTACGGGGAGCCGAGGTTCTGCAACCAGTGCGGCGCCCCGGTGACTGCAGCCGAGCGGCACGGCGAGACGGCGTGGGCCTGCGCCTGTGGCCACGTGCAGGTGCGGCGTCCCACGGTGGGCGTGGCCGTCGTGGTGCTGGAGGACGACGAGCTGCTTCTCGTGCGCCGAGCGTTCGGCATGAAGGCCGGCGAGTGGTGCATCCCCTGCGGGCACGTGGGGTGGGGCGAGGACGTGCGGGAGGCGGCGGTGCGAGAGCTGGCCGAGGAGACCGGCCTCGTCATCGAGCTGGACGGCGTGCTCGACGTCCACTCGAACATGTGGCGGCCGGAGCGCCAGACGGTCGGCATCTGGTTCCGGGGGCGACGCGTGGGAGGCCGGCTGCAGGCGGGCGACGACGCAGCCGAGGCGCGCTTCGTCCATCTCGACCGCATCGGCGTCGACGTCGGGCTCGCCTTCGACACCGACCTGCTCGTGGTCGACCAGCTTCGACGGGCCGCCGGGGAACGACGCTGAGCAAGCCGTCCGCGCCGACGTAGGTTCGAGCCCATGAACCGCATCGACATCGAGGTCAAGCTGAACCGCGACCGGGCCTGGTTGCTGGAGACGCTGTCGCAGATGAGCACCGACGAGCTCACTGCGCCGCGCACGCCGAGCGAGCACGACCCGGCGAAGACCTGGTCGTTCGCCGACCACTTCGTGCACACCACGCTGATCGAGCGGAACTGGAACGAGATGTTCAAGCGCCACCTGGCCGGCACCCAGGGCATGACGCTCGGCACCAAGCGAGACGGCACCCGCCAGAGCCGCGAGGAGGTCATGGCCGGCATCCACCAGTGGACCGAGGCCTGGGCCGACCAGCACCGGGGGAAGCCGTTCGACGAGCTGGTGCGCATCGGCCTCGCCGTGCGGGCCGAGACCTTGGCGCTCCTCAGCGAGCTGACCGACGAGCAGCTCGGGTCGAAGATCCCCGGCGCCCCCTGGGCCGACGGCACCGTGGGCGGGATCATGGCGGCCAACGCGGATCACGGCAGAACCCACTTCAAATGGGCCAAGGAGGGCACGGCTACTGCCGAAGAGAACGAATGAGCCGAGCTCCCACCGATCTCGACGTCGGTAGCTTCAGCGACGAAGCGCCGTGGACGGTGGAGCCCGACCGGATCGGCTGGCGGCGCGGGCTCGACCGGGTGCGGGTGCGCACCCAGCAGGAGGTTCCGGCCCTGACCCGACGGCGCAGCCTTCCCCCGGGGGTGCGGGTGGCGAGGGTCGGAGTCACGCTGGGTCGAGCGGTCGGGGGCTGGTACCTCATCGACCGGCGCCGAGGCAGGGATGCGTCCAGGGCCGGGCTCTCCCGCCGGCTCCGCCGAGCCTTCGAGCGGCTGGGCCCCACCTACATCAAGCTCGGCCAGATCATCTCGTCGGGTGAGGGCATCTTCCCCGACGAGCTGGTCGAGCAGTTCCGCCACCTGCGCGACCGGGTGGCGGCGGAGCCCTTCGAGAAGGTCCGTGAGGTGGTGGAGGCCGACCTCGGCCTGCAGCTGGAGGACGTCTTCTCCCACTTCGAGCGCACGCCGATCGCAGCCGCCTCCATCGCCCAGGTCCACGCCGCCACGCTGCGCACGGGCGAGACGGTGGTGGTGAAGGTGCAGCGCCCCGCAGTGGCGCGCCTCGTCCGGCAGGACCTGGCGGCGATGAGCTGGATCGCACCCGTGCTGGTGGGCCGGATCCCGGTCTCGGCGCTGGCGAACCCGCCCGCGCTCGTCGAGCTGTTCGCCGAGACCATCGTGGAGGAGCTCGACTTCCGGCTCGAGGCCGAGAACATGCTCGACATCGCACGGATCCTGGCCGAGACCGACCAGCGGGCCATGGTGGTGCCGCGGCCGCACCCCGACCTCGTCACCAAGCGGGTGCTCGTCATGGAGCGCCTCGACGGGTTCTCCTTCGACGACGTCGAGGGGATGCGGGCCGCCGGCATCGACACCTCGGCCGTCGTGCGGGCCGGCATGGTCGCGTTCCTCGAGGGCGCCATGCTCTTCGGCGTCTTCCACGGCGACCTCCACAGCGGCAACCTCATGGTGCAGACCGACGGTCGGGTGGCGCTGCTCGACTACGGCATCACCGGGCGGCTCGACGAGAACCGGCGCCTCGCCTTCCTGCGGCTGCTGATGGGTGGCTCCGTCAACGACGTCAAGCTCCAGCTCGGCGCCCTGCGCGACCTCGGCGCACTGCCGCCGGACGTCGACCTGGACGAGGTCATCCGCGAGCTGGGCATCGACCAGCCCGTGAAGGACCCGACGCAGATGGCGCCCGAGGAGCTGCTGGCGGAGATCCGGGAGATCACCAAGGCCCTCCTGGGCTACGGCGCCCGCATGCCCAAGGAGCTCATGCTCTTCGTGAAGGACATGCTCTTCTGCTCCAGCGCGATCGCCACGCTGGCCCCCGACCTCGACCTGTTGGCCATGATCACCGACGTGGCCACCCACATGGCCATGCAGCACGGCGAGCGCATCGCCGCCGACGTGGGCATCGACCCCCGGAAGCAGCAGGTCGACCTGGAGAACATCCGGGCGTCGATGGGGCTGCCGCCGGACGTGACCGCCATCACCATGCGAGACCTCGAAGCCCGCCGGCGCCTCATCCGTGAGCGAATGACCGCTCACCAGAAGAGCGGCCGTAGCGGGAAGTAGCTGCTCGCCGGGTCATCCGGGCAGCGCGCCGACCTCGGACGCCCGCCAGAAGTACCAGGCCGCCACGCTGCGGTAGGGCCGGAACGGCTCGCCCAACGCGCCGAGCTCCTTGACGCTCGGCGGAGGGTCCAGCCTGTAAGCCCGCGCGTAGCCCTTGCGAACCGCCAGGTCGTCGACCGGCCAGACGTCGAGCCGGCGCAGCTGGAAGAGCAGGAACATCTCGGCCGTCCACCGGCCGATGCCGCGCACCACCACCAGGCGGTCGATCAGCTCGTCATCGCCCAGGCGATTGAGCCGGTCGAGCGGCACGGTGCCGTCGAGTGCCTTCGCGGCCAGGTCGATGATCGAGGCGGTCTTGGCGGCGGAGAGGCCGGCCGCCCGCAGCGTCTCCGCCGGGCACGCCAGGACGGCCTCCGGCGACAGCCCGCCGTCCAACGCCTCTTGCAGCCGCCCGTAGATCGCACCGGCCGCCCGGCCCGAGAGCTGCTGGAAGACGATGGCCCGGGCGAGCGCCTCGAACGGTGTGGCCGACCTGGGGCGGAGCCGGCACGGCCCGAACGCGGCCCGGAGGCTCGCCATCACCGGGTCGCGCGCCGCGAGCACCGCCGAGGCCGCGACGTGGGAGGTGCGCGGCATCGGGCGGGAGGCTAGCCATCGCACCGTCTGGGAAGAATGGTGCGCATGGCCGACGCGAGCAGCACCGAGACCGCGAAGAAGATCCTCACCGACTTCAAGACCTGGGCCGTCGTCGGGTGCTCACCCGACCCGAGCCGCGCCGGGCACTACGTGGCCGCGTTCTTGCAGACCAAGGGCTACAACGTCATCCCGGTGACCCCGCAGGCCGACGAGATCCTCGGCCAGCGGTGCTATCCCGACCTGGCGTCGGTGCCGGAGGAGCACGGCGTCGAGGTGGTCGACATCTTCCGCCGCAGCGAGCAGGCCGGCGTTCACGTGGACGAGGCCATCGCCATCGGCGCCAAGGCGGTGTGGATGCAGCTCGGCGTGGTGGACGAGAAGGCTGCGGCCCGGGCTCGCGAGGCCGGGCTCCTCGTGGTGATGGACCGCTGCCCCAAGATGGACCACCCCCGCTTCATCGGCACCTGAGCAGAGCGCCTCTCGAGCGGCCGAAGTACGGTCGCAGCCATGCAGCCGAGGCCATACCTGGCCGATGCGACCGCCGGACCGGGAGCGCCGGTGGTCCTCATCCCCGGTGGCCTGACCGGCTGGAGCTCATGGTTGCCCCATGTCGAGCCACTGAGCAGGGACCGAACAGTCGTGCGGGTCCAGCCCACGCAGAACGAGCTGGGCGGCATGCATGGCATGGTCGGCAGCCCCGACTACGACGCCGAGGTGGAGCTGGCGGGCCTCCTGCTCACCCTTGACGAGCTCGGACTGGACCGGCCCCACGTCGCCGGCTGGTCGAATGGCGGCAAGCTCGCCCTTCACCTCGCGCTGGCCCACCCCGACCGAATTCGTAGCCTGACCCTGATCGAGCCGGCCGCACGGTGGGTGCTCGAAACAGCTGGAACCCAGACTCCTGACTTCGCGGCGTTCTGGGAAGGCATGAACGCGCTGGCCGGACGGGATGTCACGGAGGACGACCTGGCCGCGTTCCTCGTCAGCGCGGGTGTCGTCCCTGCGGGTGTGGACCGAACGACCATGGAGCAGCTCCCGGTATGGGCGGGCAGCCTCCCGTTCCGCAACGCCCTGTCTTGGGGTGGACCCGCATCGTGGGGCGAGCACCATGTCGACGAGCTGCACGCGATCCGCTGCCCGACCCTCGTGGTGCGCGGCACCGAGACCTCGTCCTGGTTGGCGGCAACCGCGGCCTTGGTGGCGCGAAGCATCCCCGGAGCGGTGCTGCTGGACCTTCCCGGGGGTCACGCCTGCCTTCTCCAGAGCGCCGACGCCTTCCTGGCCGCCTTGGGTCGCCACCTCGACGCCGTGCCGGTCTGACCCTCGGCCCACTGCAACACTGACGCATGGCGCTGCTGCTCGGCCTGGCGGTGGCGTGCGCGTACGGGTCGGCGGACTTCCTCGGCGGCCTGGGGGCCAAGCGATCTCCGACCGCGGTGGTCGTCGTCATCTCCCAGGTGGCCGGCCTGGGCCTGCTGGCGGCCGTGATGCTGGCCTTCCCCTCCGGGGAGGCGACCGCCACCAACCTCGGCCTCGGCGCCGCGGTGGGTGTGGCCGGCCTGGCCGGGCTGCTTCTGCTGTACCACGGGCTCTCGACCGGCGTCATGAGCGTGGTGGCGCCCATCACGGCCGTCGGCGCAGCGGTGCTGCCGGTGCTGTGGGGCGTGCTCCAGGGTGAGCGGCCATCCGCCTGGAGCGCCGTGGGGGCGGTCGTGGCCCTCGCGTCGGTCGTGCTGGTCAGCCGCGCTCCTCGGCCGACGCCGGAGCCGCACGGCGGAACGTCTGAGCCCAGCACCCGGGGACGGCACTGGCTGGCCAGTGCCATCGGCGCCGGTGTGGGCTTCGGCATCGTGTTCATCATCCTCGGCAGCACCGGGGACGACGCCGGCTTCTGGCCCCTGCTCGCCGCCCGTGTCACGTCGTTGCTGCTGGCCGGCGTCGTGATGGCGGCCCGGGGCATCCCTCTACGTCCCGCGGCCGGCGACAGCCTGCTGCTCGTCGGCGCCGGCGTGCTCGACATCACCGCCAACGCACTCTTCGTCGTGGCCACCCGGCGCGGGCTGCTGTCCCTCGTCTCGGTGGTGGCTTCGCTCTATCCGGCGGCCACGGTGCTGCTGGCCCGGTTGGTGCTCAGCGAGCGCCTGTCCCGCACACAGCTCGCCGGGGTCGGGGCCGCCGGGCTCGGCGTGGTGCTGATCGCCGCCGGCTGACAGTCACCAGCTGGAGGCGCGCTCCGCCGTCAGGTGACTCGTAGCGGGCCACCCAGCCCAGGTTGTAGCTCTCGACACTGAGCCCCAGGTAGTCGGTGGAGAAGTCGCGGGCACCCGCGATGTCGGCCACCGGGAGATCGGTGATGACGGCAGTGACTCGCATGTGGTCTGGCTACCACACCCACTGATCGTCCGGCCGTCGACGTCGGACCGGCAGTGTTGGCGGGTCAGCGGCCGGTGCCGCGCCACCGCCGGTTCCACCAGTCGGGATCACGGGCGTGGGCGTGGAAGTGGGTGGGGATCTGGCGCATGACCCGGTCGATGCTGTAGCCGCCCTCGCCGAACTGCTCGGTGGCCACCCGGTTCAGGTGGCCCAGCATGTGGGCCAGCTCGACTTCGGGCGGCTCGGTGCCGTGGCGGTTCCAGACCACCATGGGCACGCCGCACACCTCGCACTCGGCCACCCAGCACACGTCGTCCTCGTGGAACCAGGGCGTGAAGCGAGCCGCTTCGCAGAGCTCGCACCCGTCGACCTTGCCGTCCTGCGGAGCGTCGTTCGTCGCCTCGGTCACGCCGTGACCCCGTCGAGCGCGGCCCGCAGCGCCGCCACCTGCTCGCCGAGCTCCTCGGGAGATGCTCCGTCGAGCAGCCTGCGCATCAGGGCCGAGGCCACGATCACCCCGTCGGCGTGCTCGGCCAGGTCGGCCGCGTGCGCCGGTGTCGAGACGCCGAAGCCGATGATCACCGGCTTGTCGGTGATCGCCTTGAGCCGCTTGGCGATGATCTTCGACGAAGCCGCCACCTCGTCGCGCTCCCCCGTCACCCCCATGATCCCCACGCCGTAGATGAAGCCCTGGCTCAGCTCGCACAACCGGGCCAACCGGTCGTCCGGGGTCACAGGCGAGGCCAGTAGCACCGTCTCCACACCACCGTCCTCGGCGGCGCGGCGCCAGTCCCCCAGCTCCTCGAGGGACAGGTCGGGCACGATGGCGCCGGCGACCCCGTTGTCGCGCAGCGACTGAGCGAAGCGGCGGTGACCGCTGCGGAACACGACGTTGTAGTACGTCATGGCCACGAGGGGGACCCCGACGTCGAGCCCGGCGAGCGCAGCCAGGGCGCCGAGCGGCGTCACACCGCCGTCGAGCGCTCGCTGCGACGCTTCCTGGATCGTGGGCCCGTCCATCACCGGATCCGAGAACGGAATGCCGACCTCGATGGCGTCGGCGCCGGCCGCGGCGTAGGCACCGAGCACATCGGTCCAGCCCGGCAGGCCGGCGGTGACGTAGGGCAGGAGCAGCTTGCGGCCGGCGTCCCGGCCGGCGCGCAGCGACGTCTCGAGGGGTCCGAGGGTGGGGCTCGCGGCGCTCATGCCAGCAGCCCCATCACCTGTTCGACGTCCTTGTCGCCGCGACCCGACAGGTTGACGAGCACGGTCGACCCCGACGGCAGCTCGCTCGAGCCGGCGGCCCGGGCCAGCCAGGCGATGGCGTGGGCCGACTCGAGCGCAGGGATGATGCCCTCCGTCCGGGCCAGCAGCTCCAAGGCATCGAGCACCTCGTCGTCGCGAGCCGTGCGGTACACCGCCCGCCCCGAGTCGGCCAGGAAGGCGTGCTCCGGGCCGACGCCCGGGTAGTCGAGGCCGGCGGAGATGGAGTGGGCCTCGGTGACCTGCCCGTGCTCGTCCTGCAGCAGGAAGGACTTGGAGCCGTGGACGACGCCGGGGATGCCGTTGTTGATCGCCGCGCCCCCCTCGGGCTCCACGCCGACCAGGTTGGCGCCGGTGTCGACGAAGCCGCTGAAGATGCCGGCTGCGTTGGAACCACCACCGACGCAGGCGATGACGTAGTCGGGGTCCTTGCCGCCGAGGATCTCCCGGGACTGGCGGCTGGCCTCCTCGCCGATGACCCGCTGGAACTCCCGCACCATCCACGGGTACGGGTGGGGGCCCATGACCGACCCGATGCAGTAGTGCGTCGTCTCGACGGTGGCGACCCAGTCGCGCATGGCCTCGTTGATGGCGTCCTTCAGGGTGCGGCTGCCGGAGGAGACGGGGCGCACCTCGGCGCCGAGCAGCTTCATGCGGAAGACGTTGAGGGCCTGGCGCTCGACGTCGACCTCGCCCATGTAGACGACGCAGTCGAGCCCGAAGAGGGCGCACGCGGTGGCGGTGGCCACACCGTGCTGGCCGGCGCCGGTCTCGGCGACGACCCGCTGCTTGCCCATGCGGCGGGTCAGCAGGGCCTGACCGATGACGTTGTTGATCTTGTGCGAGCCGGTGTGGGCCAGGTCCTCCCGCTTCAGCAGCACCCGCACCCCGAGCCGCTCCGACAGCCGGTGGCACTCGGTCACGGGCGTCGGCCGGCCGGCGTAGTCACGCAGGATGGAGGCGTACTCGTCCTGGAAGGCCGGGTCGTCCCAAGCGGTGCGGAACGCCTGCTCGAGCTCCTGGCAGGCCGGCACCAGCGACTCGGGGAGGTACTGCCCCCCGAAGTCGCCGAAGCGGCCGTTCACGGGGTCGGTCATCGCCACGGTGGATCGTCCTCCTGCCAGTCGTAGGGGCCTTCGCCCAGCCCCGTGTAGGCCTCTTTGGCCGCCGCCTTGGCCGCAGCGATGAATGCCCGCAGCCGGCGGGGGTCCTTGCGGCCCTTCTCGGCCTCGACGCCACTCGCCACGTCGACACCCCAGGGTCGCACCTGAGCGATGGCGTCAGCCACGTTGTCCGGATCCAGCCCGCCGGCGAGCACCAGCCGCGTGCCGGGCGGCACGTCCTCGGCCAGCCTCCAGTCGAACACCTGACCCGAGCCGGGCGACGCGGCATCGAGGAGGATGGCGTCGGCCATGTACTCCGATGCGCGAGCCACCTCACGGTGTCCGGCGGCGAAGCCCTTCAGGACGTACGGCACCCGCTTGCGCACGTACGCGGTCTGGTCGATCGTCTCCCGGCCGCTCAGCTGGGCCGCCTTCACCCCCGACGCGTCGACCAGCTCGACCACCCGCTCGGCCGACTGATCCCGGAACACGCCCACCGTCAGGATCTCGGGCGGCAGGCGGCGCACGATGTCGGCGACCGTCCGGGCCGTCACCTGCCGGGGGGACGGGGCAAAGATGAATCCCAGCGCGTCGGCGCCCATGGCCACGGCGAGGAGCGCATCCTCCTCCGTGGTGGTGCCGCAGATCTTCACGAACATATGAGGCTCCGCACGGCGCCGGCCCGGTCGTCGGAGGTCACGAGGTGCTCCCCGACGAGCACGGCGTCGTAGCCGGCATCCCGCAAGCGGGCCGCATCTGCGGCGTTGGCGATGCCCGACTCCGCCACCCGCACGACCCCCTCGGGGATGTGGGCGGCCACCCGCACGGCCCGGTCGGTATCCACCTCGAAGGTCACGAGATCCCGCTGGTTCACGCCCACCAGGTCGGCGCCGGCCTGCAGGGCCCGCTCCACCTCGGCCTCGTCATGGGCCTCCACGAGCGCGGCCAGACCGAGCTCATCGGCCAGCTCGCGAAAGGCCCGCAGCTCACCGTCATCGAGAGCCGCCACGATCAGCAGCACGGCGTCGGCGCCCATGATGCGGGCGTCGCAGACGTCGGCCTCGCTCACCGTGAAGTCCTTCCGTAGCACCGGAAGCGAGCACGCGGCACGGGCGGTGGCGAGATCGAGGGGGGAGCCGCCGAAGAACTCGATGTCGGTGAGCACTGACATGCAGGCCGCCCCCCCGGCCTCGTACTCCTTGGCCACCACGTCGGGCACGAGACCAGGAGCCAGCAGGCCCTTCTTGGGCGAGCGCCGCTTGATCTCGGCGATGACGGACAGGCCCTCGCCCTGCAGCGCCTCACGGAACCCGCGGGCCGGTGCACACTCCTGGGCGTCCGCCGCGAGGGACGACACACGGCGGCGGTCGGCCGCCGCCTGCGCCCGGTGCGCGGCCAGGATGAGGTCCAGGTAGGTGCCCAAGGTGGTGCGAGCCTACCGGTGTGCCTGGCGAGCACCGGCCCGATCCCAGGTGCTGCGGAGCGCTCGCCGGGCCGTTCAACCGATCCGGCTACCCGGTCAGGCGGGCGGTCGAGCCGTGGTCGTCGGGGCGGCCGGGGTGACGGGAGGGGCCGGTGCCGTCGTGGGCGGGGGCGGCGGGGGCGGTGGTGCCGTGCAGTTCGGGATGTCGATCGGGAAGGTCATCGTGTCGGCCACCACCACCCCGAGCGGCTGGGTGCCGGCCGCCCGACAGGTGAGCGTCCAGCGGCCGCGACCGTTCGCATCCGTGGTCATGGGGTTGGTGGTGCCGATACGCCACTCGCCCGGTCCGTACAGCTCGATCTTGACGCCCGCAACCGGGATGTTGCGGACGACGCCCGACCCGTCGACCTCGCGTCGTGACACCTGCACCACCAGGTTGGCCGGCCGCTCGATGAGGGCCGGGCTGGGCGCCATGTTGGCGGCGGCGACGATGCCTTCGTACCGGTTGACGCCGAGGTCGAGCCGCCGCTGTTCGGTGGCGCCGATGTAGAAGACCTCGGGCGTGAGCAGGGTCAGGTCAGGTGCTCTCCAGGCTCGCACCCGGAAGCGACCGCCCTTGATGCCGGTGATCGTGAAGGTGCCGTCGGGGCGGGTGACCGAGTCGATGCTGGCCACGGCGTCGCCGACGAGTCGCTCGGCACGCACGACCGCGCCCTCCACCGGTCCTTCGGGTCCGTTGACGCGACCGCTCAGGGACGCCCCGCCCGGGATGATGGCGAGCGTCGTGGTGGTCGCGCCCGGCACACGCTGCAGCACCACGCCGCTCAGGTCGACGGGCGGCGACGTCGTGGTCGTGACCGGCATGCTCGCCGGCGGCGGGATGGTTGCGAGCTCAGGGGGGGCTTCGCAGGCCGCGCCCAGCAGCGCGAGCACGGCGATGAAGGCGGCGAGGAGGAGGCGAGGAGGGCGCACGGCGTTGCTCAGCCTAGGAGCGGGATCTCCTCGATCTGGGCCACCCACTGCCCGTCCGCACCGAGGGTGGCGGTGGCCGGGGGCTCCACGGCCCGACCGACGTACGCCAGCGCGACGGCTCCCCGGCCGGTCGGCACCACGCTGGTGACCCTTCCGACCTCCTTCGCATCCACGACCACCGGGCTGCCCTCGGCGGGAACTCCCTCGTCGATGCGCAGGCGGCGCAACCGCCGGGGGACGTTGCCACCCCGGCTGTCGACCCGGGCCACCAGCTCCTGGCCGGTGTAGCAGCCCTTGGTGAAGCTGACCGCCCGGTCGATGACCCCCTGGCCGGCTTCTGCCGGGATGGTGCCGGCGTCGAGCTCCCGCCCCATGGCCGGCCAGCCGGCACCGACGCGCCGGGCCTCATGGTCCGCGCTGGATCGCTCGTGCGCACCCGGCGGCACGACCAGGTCGGGGCCGAGAGCGACCGCGCCCTCGAGCCCCGGCCAGTCGAGCGGCGCGGCGACCGCAGCTTCGGCATCCTGCCGGGCCAGCTCGACCAGGGCGGTCGGCTCATCGCCCCAGAGGGCCAGCACCCGCCAGTCGTCGAGCGCCGTCACGGTCGCCTTGGTCCGCAGGAGGAACCGCTCGAGGCGTGCGGCCACAGCCGGCCCGAAGCCGCCTTCCACGTCGACCACGAAGGTGTCCGGCGCGGTGCGGCTGACCCTCACCAGCGCGTCCACCTTGCCCTGGGGCTGGAGCACGAAGGAGATCGCGCTCGCACCGACGGCGAGGGCGGCCACGTCCTGGCTCAGCTGGCCCTGCAGGTAGGTCTCGGCGTCGGCCCCCGCCACCTCCATCACGTCCCGCTTCAACCAGGCGACCTCGATCACGACTCTGCCTTTCGTCGGGCTGCGGTCATTCGTCGGGCGGCCGGCACGGCTGCGAGCAGCGCGGCGGCCTTGTTGCGGCACTCGAGGTCTTCCAGGTCCGCATCGCTGTCGGCGACGATGCCTGCACCGGCCTGCACCGACGCGGTGCCGTCGGGGCGCACGAACATCGTGCGGATGGTGATGGCGGTGTCGAGGTTGCCGGAGAAGTCGAAGTAGCCGACCACCCCGGCGTAGGGGCCCCTCTTGGTCGGCTCGAGCGAGTCGATGATCTCCATGGCCCGAACCTTCGGGGCACCGGACACCGTGCCGGCGGGCAGCGTGGCCCGGAGCACGTCGATCGGCCCGAGCCCGCTCCGCAGCCGGCCCGACACCTGGGACGTCAGGTGCATCACGTGGCTGTAGTGCTCGAGCGTCAACAGCTCGTCCACCTTCTCGGTGCCGAAGTCGACGACTCGACCGACGTCGTTCCGGGCCAGGTCGACCAGCATGATGTGCTCGGCGATCTCCTTCGGATCCTCCGACAGCTCTCCCGCCATGCGCCGGTCGTCCTCGTCGCTCCGCCCTCGTCGGCGCGTGCCCGCGATCGGTCGGGACACCACGCGGTTGCCCTCGAGCAGCTGCACCATCGGCTCCGGGGACGACCCGACGACGGTGACCTCGGGATGGCGGAGGAAGTACATGTACGGGCTGGGGTTGACCTGCCGGAGCGACCGGTACAGGTCGAACGGCTCCGCCTGCAGCTCGAGGTCGAACCGCATCGACAGCACGACCTGGAAGATGTCGCCGGCCAGGATGTGCTCCTTGGCCACGGCCACGGCGCGTCCGAAGTCCCCGGTGTTGATCGTGCGCCGGTAGTCCGGTAGCGGGTCGTCGGGGTCGGGCGGGTCCATCACCGGCTCGTCGATCCCGCTCGCCCCCTGGTTGGCCAGCGCCTCCAGGCGGTCGGCGGCCGCTTCGTACAGGCGGTCGAGCGTGGCCTCGTCCGCATCCCGAGGGATCACCGCGTTGTCGATGAGGCTGACCCGCTGCCGCCAGTGGTCGAAGGCGGCCAGCTGTCCGATCACCGAGAGCACCGCGTCGGGGAAGCCGGCGTCGTCGGGTGGGATGTTCGGCAGCCGCTCCACCTCGCGGACCACGTCGTAGCCGAGGTAGCCGACGATGCCGCCGTGCAGCGGAGGTAGCTCGGGGAGCGACGGCGACCGGTACTCCGTGAGAAGCGCCTCGATCGCGGCCAGGACGCCCCGGTCGCGCGGCACGGAGTCGGGGATGGGTCCGTCGACCTCGATGTGGCGGCCACGCGCCACGAGCGTGGCCACCGGCTGACGTCCGACGAAGGACCAGCGGCTCCAGCGCTCCCGCTCGACGGACTCCAGCAGGAACCCCGGCTGGTCGCCGACGATGCGCCCGAAGGCGGCCACCGGTGTCGCCAGGTCGGCCAGCACCTCGCGCCACACCGGCACCACCGTGTGGGTGCGCGCCAAGGCGTGGAACTGGTCCCTACTAGGCCGCAGCATGGCTCGACGGTACAGCGCTACGGGCCGGACTCCATGCGGGGCAGGGTGAAGCAGAACCGAGCGCCGGAGCCGGCCGGGTTGTTCTCGATCCACACCGTTCCGCCATGACGCGCGACCAGCTTCCAGCAGATGGCGAGGCCCAGGCCGGTGCCCCCCGCCTCGGTGGGCGGAGCTCGCGTGAACATCTCGAACACGTGCTCCCGCATGCCCGGCTCGACGCCCACGCCGTTGTCGAGGACCCAGAGCCGCCAGCCGTCCTCGGTCGCTTCGGCGCCCACCGACACCTCGGGACGGACACCCGGGGCCACGAACTTGATGGCATTGGCGATGAGGTTCTGGAACACCTGGCGCAGCTGTGTCGAGTCCCCCGAGACGGTTGGCAGCGCACCGATCGTGACAACGGCATCGCGCTCGGCGATGGCCGCGCTCAAGGCGTCGACGGCCTCATGGCACAGCTGTCCGAGATCCGCCGCGCCGGCGGCGCCCCCGGCGCTACCGATGCGGGCGAAGTGCAGGATGTCCCGCACCAGCACCCGCATCCGCTCCATGTTGGCCACCGCCGCCGCCACCCAGCGCCGGCCTCGCTCGTCGAGCACGCCGTCGTACTGGGTCTGCAGCAGCTCCAGGTAGCCGGCCACCACCTGCAACGGCTGGGCCAGGTCGTGCGACGCGATCGACGCGAAGCTGTCGAGCTCCGCGTTCGACCGGGCCAGCTCGCGGTTCTGCCGCTCGAGCTGGGCCACGGCCCGGGCCATCGCCGCGTCGGCGCGCCGCCGATCGGTCATGTCCCGTGCGATGGAGGCTGCGTTGGTCACCTGTCCGGCGGCGTCGGTGACCGGCCAGATGCTGAACGACACCTGCAGGCGGGCCCCGTCCTTGGCCAGGCGCACGGTGTCGTAGTGCTGCACCCGCTGCCCGCGTGCGATGCGAGAGAGGATCCTCGGCATCTCGTCCGGCCGTTCGGGGGGCACCAGCAGCGACACGTGGCGCCCGATGACCTCGCTCGCCCGGTAGCCGTAC
>CADCTF010000033.1 GCA_902805655.1 uncultured Acidimicrobiales bacterium | reverse complement strand
CGTGCACTGGTGCACCATCGGGTCGGGCGCGACCGCCGGCGGACCGCTGATCTCGAGGTGCGGCTGGTTGCGGCGGATGTCGCGCGGTGCCGGCCATGCGTGGCGGAGCCTCGACCACATGGCCTCCACGTCGGAGGCCTGCCCCAGCAGCGTGGAACAGCGCCGCCCCTGCGACGCGGCCCGGGCGGCGAAATGCTCCAGCGCCCGCTCGGTCGCCATGGCAGGCACGAGGTTGGCCGCGGAGTGGCAGACGGACAGCAGCTCGCCGTCCTCGTAGTAGCCCCAGACCTCGCCGTTCAGCCAGCGCGGCTGCAGCCGCGTCGTCCGGGCGCGGTGGTCGACCACCACGTTGACCACCGGGTCACGAGCCAGCAGTGTGAGCGCCTGGTCCAGGTCCGCCGGACCGAGGACTCGAAGGGAGCGCTGCGTGCGGAGCACGAGGGAAGCCTACGCAGGTCGGGAGGTCAGCTCACGGTGACCGTCGACGAGGCGCCGTCCACGGGCTCCATGCCCTCGGCGATCCGCATGGCCTCCTCGATCAGGGTCTCCACGATCTGCGACTCCGGCACGGTCTTCACGACCTCGCCCTTGACGAAGATCTGCCCCTTGCCGTTGCCGGAGGCGACGCCGAGGTCGGCCTCCCGCGCCTCCCCCGGTCCGTTCACCACGCAGCCCATGACCGCGACCCGCAGCGGCACCTCGAGCCCGTCGAGCCCGGCGGTGACCTCCTCGGCGAGCTTGTAGACGTCGACCTGGGCGCGGCCGCACGAAGGGCAGGAGACGATCTCGAGCCGACGGGGGCGCAGGTTGAGCGACTCGAGGATCTGCAGCCCGACCTTGACCTCCTCCACCGGCGGCGCCGAGAGCGAGACCCGGATCGTGTCGCCGATCCCCTTCGACAGCAGGGCACCGAAGGCGACGGCCGACTTGATCGTGCCCTGGAACGCCGGTCCGGCCTCGGTCACGCCGAGGTGCAGCGGCCAGTCGCCGGCCTCGGCGAGCATCTCGTAGGCACGCACCATGACCACCGGGTCGTTGTGCTTGACCGAGATCTTGAAGTCGTGGAAGCCGTGCTCCTCGAACAGCCCGGCCTCCCACTTCGCCGACTCCGCGAGCGCCTCGGGGGTCGCCTTGCCGTACTTCTGCAGCAGCCTGGGGTCCAGCGACCCGGCGTTGACGCCGATCCTGATCGAGGTGCCGTGGTCCTTGGCGGCGCGGGCGATCTCCTTGACCTGGTCGTCGAACTTCTTGATGTTGCCCGGGTTGACCCGCACCGCGGCGCAGCCGGCCTCGATCGCGGCGAAGACGTAGCGGGGCTGGAAGTGGATGTCGGCGATCACCGGGATCTGCGAGTGCCGCGCGATCTCGGGCAGCGCGTCGGCGTCGTCCTGGCTCGGGCAGGCCACCCGCACGATGTCGCAGCCGGCCGCGGTCAGCTCCGCAATCTGCTGCAGGGTGGTGTTCACGTCAGCCGTCAGCGTCGTGGTCATCGATTGGACCGAGATCGGGGCGTCGCCGCCGACGAGCACCTTGCCCACCCGGATCTGCCGGCTCCGGCGCCGGGGGGCGAGCACGGGCGGCGGCGCGGCGGGCATGCCGAGGGCGACCGAGGTCATGGGAGGTCCTTTCTGGCGGGCGGCG
>CADCTF010000032.1 GCA_902805655.1 uncultured Acidimicrobiales bacterium | reverse complement strand
AGCGCCGACTTGCCCATCCCCACCTCGCCGACGAGGGCGAGGACGCCGCTCCGGCCGGCTCGTGCGTCCGAGAGGAGGTCGTCGAGCAGGCGCACCTCCACCTCGCGACCGATGAGCACCGGCGCCAGTGTAGGAACGGGCCCGTCACGGGGTCCGTTGCGCCTGCCACCCTGTTCGGACTAGGTGGGGCCCCTGAGGCGATGGTCGGGAGCAGCTTCGTACGGTCGTGCCGAGGACGACCGAGGAGGACACCATGGCAACGATCGACGAGCCCCGGACGCTCGACCCCGACAGGCTCATGAGCTTCGTGCTCCGGGCGGTGGACGAGGTCGGCGCGACGCTGAGCACCGCCCTCGTCGTGATGGGTGACAAGCTCGGGCTGTACCGGGCGCTCGCCGGAGCCGGTCCGGTCACGCCCGCCGAGCTCGCCGCCCGCACCGGCACCTCCGAGCGCTACGTCGCCGAGTGGCTGAACGCGCAGGCAGCCGGCGACTTCGTGGCGTACGACGCCGACAGCGGCCGCTACACCCTGCCGCCGGAGCAGACCGTCGCCCTCACCGACGAGACCAGCCCGGCCTTCCTCCCCGGCATCTTCCAGCTGGCGCTCGGTTCCGTGCTCGACTCGCCGAGGATCACCGAGGCGGTCAGGACCGGTGCCGGTGTCGGGTGGCACGACCACGTGCCCGACGTGCACGAGGGCTGCGAGCGGTTCTTCCGACCGGGCTACGACGCCCACCTGATCGGCGAGTGGCTGCCCGCCCTCGACGGCGTGGTCGCGAAGCTCGAGCGTGGCGCGACGGTCGCTGACGTCGGGTGTGGTCACGGGGCCTCGACGGTGCTGATGGCGCAGGCGTTCGGGGCATCGCGCTTCGCCGGCTTCGACTACCACGACGGCTCCATCGCGACGGCGCGCCAGCGGGCCCGGGAGGCGGGGGTGCACGACCGGGTCGACTTCGAGGCCTCCCCCGCCACGGGGTACCCGGGACGGGACTACGACCTCGTGACGATGTTCGACTGCCTGCACGACATGGGCGACCCGGTGGGAGCGGCCCGCCACGTGCGTGAGTCGCTGGCGCCGGACGGCACGTGGATGATCGTCGAACCGGCCGCCGGCGACCGGGTCGAGGAGAACTGCAACCCCATCGGCCGCGCCTACTACGGGTTCTCGACGCTGCTGTGCACCCCCTCGTCGCTGTCGCAGGAGGTCGGGCTCGCACTCGGTGCGCAGGCCGGCGAGGCACGCATCCGCGACGTCGTCACCAGCGCCGGCTTCAGCCGCTTCCGTCGGGCTGCCGGCACGCCGTTCAACGCCGTGTTCGAGGCCCGGCCATGAGCTGCGCAGGACGGACAGGGCGGTCCTGACGGTGCGCGCCCGGGAACCGGATCTCGACGGCTACGTCGAGACCGACGGCGTGAAGGTCGGGTACGAGGTGTTCGGCGACGGACGGCCGACGCTGCTCCTCCTGCCGACGTGGACGATCGTGCACAGCCACGTGTGGAAGCTGCAGGTGCCGTACCTGGCCGACCACTTCCGGGTGATCACCTTCGATCGGCCCGGGAACGGCCGAACCGATCGACCCCTGGACCCACGGGCGCACCGCGTCGAGGCGGTGACCGACCACGCCCTTGCGGTGCTGGACGCCACCTCCACGGAGCAGGCGGTGCTCGTCTGCCTCTCCCGAGGTGCCCAGGAGGCACTGAAGCTCGCGGCCGACCACCCCGACCGCGTCCTCGGGGCCGTCTTCATCGGCGCCTCGCTCGAGATCGAGCCGGCGTCCCCCGAGCAGGTGGCGGCGAAGAGGCGGTTCCTGGAGCCCTGTCCCGACCGGCCGGAGGGATGGGAGCGCCTGAACGCCCGCTACTGGCTCGAGCACTACGAGGAGTTCGTCGACTTCTTCTTCTCGCAGTGCTTCCCGGAGCCGCACTCGACGAAGCAGGTCGAGGACTGCGTCGGGTGGGCCGGCGAGACGACGCCCGAGGTCCTCCTGGCCGACACCTCCTCGATCGTCGACCGTCGCACGGTGCGTGCCTGGGCGGCGAGGGCATCGACGAAGACGCTCGTCATCCACGGCGACGACGACCGCATCAGCCCGCTGGCCCGAGCCACCGCCCTCGCCGAGGCGACGGGTGGCGAGCTCGTGGTGCTCGAGGGTGCCGGCCACCTGCCGCTGGCCCGTGACCCGGTACGGGTGAACCTGCTCATCCGCGACTTCGTCGAGCGGCTGGCGGTGCGACCACCACCGCCGACGAGGTGGACACGCGGGCGGACCAGGCGCCGGCGAGCGCTCTTCGTGTCGTCACCGATCGGGCTCGGGCACGCCCGGCGCGACATCGCCATCGCCGCCGAGCTCCGTCGCCACCACCCCGACCTGGAGATCGAGTGGCTGGCCCAGCATCCGGTCACCCGCATGCTCGCTGACGCCGGCGAGCACGTGCACCCGGCCAGCGCCCGCCTCGCCAGCGAGTCGTCCCACATCGAGTCGGAGAGTGGTGAGCACCGGCTGCACTGCTTCCAGGCGTGGCGGCGGATGGACGAGATCCTCGTGAAGGACTTCATGGTCTTCCACGACGTCGTCACCGACCGCCACTACGACCTCGTCATCGGTGACGAGGCGTGGGAGGTCGACCACCACCTCCACGAGAACCCCGAGCTCAAGCGGTTCGCCTACTGCTGGCTCACCGACTTCGTCGGCTGGCTCCCGTTGGAGGAGGGCGGCGCGCGGGAGGCCCGCCTGACAGCCGACTACAACGCCGAGATGATCGAGCACATCGCTCGCTACCCGCGGGTCCGGGACCTGGCCCTGTTCGTGGGCAACCCGAGCGACATCGTCGACGACAGCTTCGGCGACGGGCTCCCCCTGATCCGCCAGTGGGCCGAGGAGCACCACCAGTTCCCCGGCTACGTCACCGGCTTCGACCCGGACACGGTCGCCGACCGCGCCGAGCTGCGCGACGCGCTCGGCTACGGCCCCGACGAGCGGGTGTGCGTCGTCACCGTCGGCGGCTCAGGGGTCGGCGGCGGCCTCATCCGCCGGGTGGTCGACGCCTACCCGGCGGCCGCGTCCCTCGTCCCCGGCCTGCGGATGCTGGTCGTCGCAGGCCCGCGCATCGACCCGCAGTCGCTGCCGCGACACGACGGGATCGAGGTGCGGTCCTACGTCGGGGGTCTGCACCGTCACCTGGCGGCGAGCGACCTGGCCGTCGTGCAGGGTGGTCTGACCACCTGCATGGAGCTCACGGCCACGCGCCGGCCCTTCATCTACGTCCCCCTCCAGGAGCACTTCGAGCAGCAGCGCCACGTCCACCACCGCCTGCAGCGCCACCGGGCCGGCCGACGCATGGACTTCGCCGGAGCCGAGCGCGACGCCCTCGCCGAGGCGATCGCCACCGAGGTGGACCGTCGCGTCGACTACCGGCCGGTCGAGCGGGACGGCGCCGCCGTCGCCGCAGCGGCCATCGCCGAGCTCCTCTGACGCACCCGACCCGTGGCGTGCGAGGGGGGCACGGCGACGGGCGGGCTCCTACCATCCGCCGAGATGCCGGTTCGCACGGTCGTGCAGCGTGGGCCCAAGGGGAGGAGGTCGGTGGCGTGATGCCGCGGCGGGGAAGGCGCGAGCCCTCCCCGCCACGGCTGGAGGTCAGTCCTGTCCGACCGAGCCGGTCTCGCCCTCGAGGTTCACGAGATCACCGATGGGCTCGTACCTCCCGAGCTCCTCACCGGCGGCCGGGGGCACGTACCTGGCGAACTGCGCTGACTCGACCAGGTAGGCGTCGTTCACGCCGTCGGTCTTGCGGGTGGCACCCTCCAGGTCGAACGGGCTCAGCGTGTCGGCGTTCCAGGCCGCACGCATGAGGTTCACGCGGTCGAGCCCGCCCTCGTACGCTGCCGCCTGACGGAAGAGCACCTCCACGGCCTTGCCGTACTGGACGCCCGAGAAGTAGGACCCGGCGAAGGGGTCGAGCCCGGCGGCCTCCAGGGCCGTGATGGCCTCCTGCACGGCGGGGTCGTCTGCGTCTCCCGCCTCCTTGGACGTCGTGGCGATGATGACACCCTCGCCGGCCGGGTCGATCGGCTTGAAGTAGGTGGGGATGCTCTGGCACGTGTAGGACATGAAGATCGTCGGGTTGAACGTCGTCAACGCCGCCAGCGCCGCCATCGACTGCGGGCAGGATGCACCCGACGTGCCGAGCACGACGACCTCGGCGCCCGAGCCAGCGAGGGTCGTGATCTCGTCGCTGACGTCGGGGGCGGTCGGGTCGACGGACACGGCTTCGACGAGGTCGATCTTGCCCTCGTCGGCACAGGCCTCGATCTCGTCTCGGTAGGCGATGCCGAAGTCGTTGTCGAGGAACAGGCCCGCCACGGTGGTGCCCACGCCGATCTCCTCGGCGATGTAGTTGCACCAGAGGATCGCCTCGGTGCTGTAGCTGAGGATGGCACCAATGGTCCACGGGTACTCCGCAGGGTCGCCCCAGGCAGGGAAGCCGCTGCCGTTGAGCACCTGTGGCACGCACTCGTCGTCGGTGAGATCTCGGATGGCGAGGTTGGGCGGCGTGCCGACCACGCCGGCGAGAGCGAACGGATCCTCGGTGGCGATGATCTCGTCGACGTTGCTGAGCGTCCTCGCCGGGTCGTACCCGTCGTCGGCGGAGACGAGCTCGATCGTTCGGCCGTCGATGGGCTCCATGTGGTCGAACCATGCCCGCATGCCGTCGTCGATGCCGCCGAGGGCGGCGGCGGGGCCGGACTCCGGCAGGCTCGTGGCCAGCTTGATCGTGTCGTCGGTGAGCCCGGTCATCGGGTCCCAGTCCGAGGGGCAGTCGGGGAGCGGGAGCACGGTGCCCTCCGCCACCTCGAGCTCCGCGTCCAGATCGACACTCGCGCCGGCGGTCGAAGCGCCGGCGCCGCCGTCGCCGGCCGTGCTGCTGGACGCGCCGGCCGTGTCGTCGGAGGTGGCAGTCGTGTCGTCGTCACTGCCGCAGGCGACCGCCAGGACGGCCAGGGTCGACAAGAGGGCCACGAGTCGCCAGGGGCGCCGTGCGGTGGTGGTCATGGTGGATCTCCTTCGGTCGGTGCTCGGGTTGGAGTGGCGGTGCGACGGTCTCGGTGACTGCGTCGGGACGATGGCGATCGGAGGCGAGCGCGCTCGACGTGCGCCGCCTGCTGGGCCGTCTGCCTGCCATCGAGGGTCCGGTCGATGTCGCGGCGGGCCGGTCGCCCTGCGGGCGTCCGGCGGCGCCACCCCGGTGCCGGAGCTCTCGCGAGGACGTTGCCCCCTCCCCGCAGGAGCAACGTAGTACATATTTTGTCTGTTGACAAGGAAGTATCTCCGATGTGATGGTGTGGTCTCAACGTCGAGAGGGGGGTCGTCTTGGACGTCTTGGACCTGCAGGGCGCGACGGCACTGGTGACAGGCGCAGGCCAGGGCGTCGGACGGGCGATCGCGCTCCGCTTCGCGCAGAGCAACGCCGGGGCGGTGATCGTCAACGACGTGAACCAGGGCCGAGCCGAGGAGGTGGCGCAGGAGTCGAGGAGCTCGGCGCGAAGGCGGCGGCGGTCGTCGCCGACGTCACCGACGTCGCCGCCGTGGGCGGGATGGTCGACGAGGCGGTCGCCCGGCTCGGCCGTGTCGACGTCCTCGTCAACAACGCAGGCAACTTCGGGGCGGAGCCTTCGCGGGTGGAACGGGGTTCGTTCTGGGAGATCGATCCCGACAACTGGCATCCCGTCGTGGCCGTCAACCTCTACGGACCGATGAACTGCATGCGGGCCGTGCTGCCGTCGATGATCACCCGGGCGGCAGGGGGGAGGCTGATCACGATCATCTCCGATGCCGGTCGCGTGGGAGAGCCCGGCCTCGAGGCGTACTCGGCCGCCAAGGCGGGCGCGGCCGGCCTCACCCGGGCCGTCGCCAAGTCGGTCGCCCGCTACGGGATCACGGCCAACAACGTCGCCATCGCGGCGACGCGGACACCGACGACGTCAGGTGACCTGGACGACGGCGAGCGGATGAAGAAGCTCCTGTCGCACTACGTCGTCCGTCGGGTCGGCGAGCCAGACGACATCGCTCCCGTCGTGCTGCTGCTCGCGTCGCCAGCGGCGTCGTGGATCACCGGTCAGACGTATCCGGTGAACGGTGGCTACTCGTTCAACCTCTGAGCGCCCCTCAGGCAGTGAACCACTCCCGGCGCCTCCCCGAGGCGCCCCACACTCTGACGAAGGGAAGTCGATGGAACACGAGGAGGCGATGCCGACGGATCGTCCGCAGTACGCGGTGCGGTACGTCGACCTGTCGCACGAAGGGGGGATGAAGGCGTCGGCCGACGTCGCCACGGTGGCGGAGGACATGGCGTGCGGCGCGCTGTGGACCGCGGAGGTGAGATCAGACGCCTTCCTCCAGGCGGTACCGGCCCTGGCAGCGACGACGACGTTGCGGGTGGCGACCGGGATCGTCATCGGCTTCGCTCGCAGCCCGATGACCATCGCCCAGGAGGCGACCGATCTGCAGGACTTCTCCGACGGCCGGTTCATCCTGGGTCTCGGAAGCCAGATCCGCACCCACGTCACCAAGCGCTTCTCGATGCCGTGGGGGAAGCCGGTCGAGCAGATGGCGGAGCTCCTGGCGTCGATCCGTGCGATCTGGAGCCACTGGTACGACGGGGATGTCCTGGACTTCCGCGGGCAGTACTACCGGATCACCTTCAACTCCGACGTGGTGCGGGTGAGGCCCACCTGTCCGACCCGTCCGCCGATCCACATCGCCGCCGTCGGACCTCGCATGACCTCCCTGGCCGGTGAGGCGGCGGACGGCTTCATCGGCCACAGCTTCGTCACGGAGCGGTACATGAGGGACGTGGTGCTCCCCCGCTTGACGGCGGGCGCCCGTGCCAAGGAGCCCGACTACGACGTGGTGGTGCTGGCCAACGCCGTCGTGCCGACGCGCCACGAGAGCGTTGAGCAAGGGCTCGAGCGAGTCCGGGCCCAGGTGGCGATGTACGGCTCGACCCCCGCGTACAGAGGGGTCCTCGACATCCACGGTCTCGGCGATCTCCACGAGGAGCTCCATCGCCTGAGCAAGCTGGGTCGCTGGGACGACATGGCACGGCTCGTGGACGACGAGACGCTCGGGCTGTTCACCGTCTGGGGCGAACCGGCGGAGGTCGCGAGGGAGCTGTACCGCCGCTACGGCAACGTGGCCACGCGGTTGCGGGTGCCCTTCGCCGCCGCCACCGCTGCGGCCGAGCTGGTCGACCTGGTGCGCGAGGGTGCGAAGGTGGGAACCAGCCATGGGTGAGGACGCCGTGCTCGTCGAGCAGCGAGACCACCTCGCGATCGTCACCCTGAACCGCCCGGAGCGGGCCAACACGATCAACGCCGCCCTGCAGCGTGGCCTGCGGGAGGCGATGGTCCGTCTCGCCAACGATGGCGTCACCCGAGCGATCGTGGTGACCGGCGCCGGTCGGCACTTCTGCGGGGGAGCCGACCTGCGTGCTCGCCCCGAAGGCCCGGCCTTCGTCCCCGGGTACGCCTTCGACTTCGACTGGGTGCCCCAACCCGTCATCGCTGCGATCAACGGGGCGGCCATGGGAGGTGGCTGCGAGATCGCGCTCGGCTGCGACTTCCGGATCATCGCCACGACGGCGACGATCGGGCTCCCCGAGATCCGTTTCGGAGCGCTGCCGGCAGGCGGCGCCACCGCCCGCCTGCCCCGCGTGGTCGGGCGCACCAACGCCAAGCGGCTGATCATGACCGGTGACCCGCTCGACGCACCCGGTGCGCTCGCCATGGGGCTCGTCGACGGCATCGCGGAGCCGGAGGAGCTGCTCGCCACTGCGCTCGCGCTGGCAGAGACGCTCGCCTCTCGAGCGCCGTACGCGGTCCGCGCCGCCAAGTTCCTCCTCAACCGGGCCCTCGAAGCTGACGTGGCCTCGGCCTTGGCGCTCGAGCTGCGGGTGGCGGCGACGATGGCGACTCCAGAGGAGCTCGCCGAAGCGCGCGCCGAGGCCGCAGCCCAGTCGGAGACGTACGCCAGGATCTTCTCGGCACCGGATCGAGCATGACCAGGGCATCGCACCGGCAGAGCATCACCTCAGACCGTCCGACCAGCCTCGACGAGGACGACTGAGGTGGCGGCTCCCCTCTGGACGATCGACGAGGACGACGTGCGTCTCCTTGGGGTGCGGTGTCGTCGCC
>CADCTF010000031.1 GCA_902805655.1 uncultured Acidimicrobiales bacterium | reverse complement strand
GCGCGGGTTGCGCTCGAGCAGCAGCTCGGCCCCGAGACCCAGGTCCTCCATCGTCCCCGGTGCGAAGTTCTCGATGACCACGTCGGCATCCTCGACCAGGCGGAGGAAGAGGTCGCGTCCCTCGGGGTGCTTCAGGTTGAGGGTGACGCCCTGCTTGTTCGAGTTGAGCATGGCCACCGGCACGGTGGCCTTGTCGCCCGCACCCCGCCGGGCCGGCTCACCCGCCAGCTCCTCGATCTTGATGACCTCGGCGCCGGCCATGGCGAAGAGGAAGCCGCACCACGGGCCCTGGTACACCCGGCCGAGGTCGAGCACACGGATGCCTGCGAGCGGCAACGCACGGTCGGTCATGGCCCGAACCGTACTGCCGCGGGCCTGCGGCGTTCGACGTCTACGCCACCGAGAAGGTGGCGCCCTGCACTTCCGCCGTGCGGCCGGCGAGGTCGTCGGTCGTCATCGCGGCCATCACCGCCGGGTCCGTGGTCGACGACCACGTGCGACCGCCGGTGTCCGTCAGCAGGGCGGCGGTGCCGGACGCGGCGTTGCCTTCGCGGTCGTGCACCACGGTGTACGACTCGATGGTGGCGGGGCCGTGGTGGTCCTCCGCCACGGAGCGGGCCGGAAGGCGATCGACCTCGTCCTGCACCGACTGCCAGCGGAAGGCCTCGGGCGGCGTGGTGGAGTACAGGCCGACGGCGTGCTTGGTGGCGTACCAGCCGAGCGCGGTGACGAGGCCGCTGGCGCCCTCGTCGGCTCGCAACCGCTCGACCATGGTGGCGATGGAGTGGGTGACGTAGTTGTTCCCGGGCCCTCCGCCGAAGGTGAGCCCGCCGGTGACGGTCGGCACGCGGGCGGGGTCCCACGCATCGATGCCCAGCGCGTCCGCACCGAGCTGCACGGCCGCCGGGAAGCAGGAGTACAGGTCGATGTACGCCACGTCGTCGACGTTGCGGCCGGTGAGGTCGAACACGGCTCGGCCGCAGGCGGCGATGGCCGGTGAAGCGGCCAGCGACTCCCGGTTCGACACGAACCAGTGGTCGTGCGCGTCAGCCCCCGCCCACGGGAAGACCCACCGGTCCTCGGGCACGCCGGCGGTCCGCGCCGCCTCCACCGAGCACAGGATCAGGGCGGCGGCCTGGTCGACCTGGATGTTGGCGTTGAGGAACTTGGTGTACGGGAACCCCACCATCCGGTTGGCCGGCGACGGTGCCGCGATGTCGGCGGGGTCCATGGGAGCCTTCGACCACGCGTGCGGGTTGTCGGCAGCGACCCAGGAGAAGCGGGACCAGAGCTGGGCGATGCGGGCCGTGTGCTCGGCCACGCTCTCGCCCTTGGCGGACCGCAGCGCCGTCTCCAGGATCGGGTAGACGTTGGTCGGCATGGTCAGGCCCCGGGACTCCTCGTACGGCGAGGTTCCCGGCCGGTCCTGGCCCACGACCCGAGTCGGTGGAGTGGGGTCGTCGTCGGAATCCCACCACGACGGGCGCTCCCCGGTCTTGCGGGCCAGGTTGCGCGTGTACATGACCTCCACCCCGGCGATGACCACGACGTCCAGGTCGCCTCGCTGGATGGCCAGCGAGGCCTCGTTCACCAGGGTCTGGGGGGTGTTCCCGCCCGTGCGGGTCGCCACCGTCTCGCGTGGGCTGGCACCGAGCTCCTGGGCCAGCGCGCCTGCGGGGTTGGTCGTGCGCCAGGACATCGGGTCGACGACCTGCACCGAGTCGGCCCGCCGCAGCAGCTGGTCGCCGGTGCCGCTGTCGACGCCGGCCAGGCTGGCCGCCTCGGCCACCATGCCGAGTGCGGACGGGAGCCCGGCCACCGACCCCGCCGGCTTCCGTTGGTGCTGGCCGACGCCGACGATGACGGGGAGGCGGGGATCGAGGGGCACGGGCATCTCCTGCGGCACGGCCGCACCGGGGTCCGGTGGCGGGAGTGGACGACGGCAAGGTATCCGCGGCGGACCGCGGGCACCGGGCAGGCTGGGGAAGTGCGTGAACCGCGATGGTGGCCGAACGAAGGCGAGGAGCCCGATCCCCGTTGGTCGCTGGCGAACGAGCGCACCCTTCTGGCCTACGGACGTACCTCGCTGGCCCTCGTGGTCGCCGGCTTTGCGATCGTGGGCAGCAACGCCGTGACGGGCGCGCCCGCGTGGCTCGCCGCCATCGGCCTTCCGCTCATCGGCCTCGGTGCCGGCGTCTCGCTGGCCGGCCGCCGGCGCTTCCTGGTGGCCCAGCACGCCATGCGCACCGGGGCGCCGCTGCCCGCCCCGGCGGTGGCCGCGTTCCTGCCCTGGGGCATCGCGGCCACCGCCCTCCTGGGCGTCGTGCTGGGGCTGGTGCAGCTCCTCCGCGGGAGCTGAACCGTCCTCCTAGGGGTCGATGCGGGCGGTGGCGTACCCGCCGAAGACCTCGACGTCCTTCTGGTTCACCGTGGACACGACGAGATCGACGAGGTGCACGCCGTCCTCCTCGCGAACCGCTCCCACCGTCGCCTTGGCGGTGAGGGTGTCGCCCGGCCAGACCTGCGACGTGAAGCGCCCGCCGAACTTGGTGAGCCGGCCGTCGCCGACCGTGTCGGTCAGCATGCGGCTGGTGACGCCCATGGTCAGCATGCCGTGGGCGAAGACCGACGGGTACCCGGCCGCGGTGGCCGCGACCTCGTCGTTGTGCAGGAAGTTGTAGTCCCCCGACGCGCCTGAGTACATCACGATCTGGATGCGTGAGAGGTTCTCCACCACGACCTGCTCGAACTGCACGCCTTCCTTGAGGTCACTGCGCTGCAGCGCCATCTCAGCTCTCCACCGGGCGCTCGGTGCGGACGCTCACACCGCGGGCGGTGATGACGAGCTCGCCCTGCTGGTTCCGCCACTCGGTGACCGTGTCCGAGAACACGAGCTTCCCGGCGCGACGGCCCTCCTTCTCCCACCGCTTGCCTGGCGTCGTCGTCGACGTGAGGACTTCGCCGACCCGCATCGGCTGGTGGTACTCGTAGTGCTGCTCGGCGTGGAGCCCGCTGCCCCCCGGCCCACGCGGCGCGGCTCCGGACTCGCCGGCCGCTTCGGCCGCGGCCTTGGCCGCCGCCTCGCGCCGCTCGGCCTGCCGCTTGGGGTCGTTGTCCGGGCGCAAGCCGTGCTCCCGGAACTGCGAGCTGGCCCGTTCGAAGGTCGGCGGGGCGATGATCGTGCCCGGCTCCGTCGTGGCCGCGTACTCGGCGTCGTAGTAGATGGGGTTCGAGTCGCCGATGCTCCGGGCGAACATCATCACGTGGCTCGCCTCGATCGGGAAGCCCTGGTCGGCCATGCTCTTCTCCTCCTGCTTGCGTCGCTCCCCCCGGAGCGACGGCCCTTTCTATCCGAGGGAGCCGGTAGGCGCGCCGGCATGGTCGAAGCGAGGTCGCCGGTACCATCTTCCTGTGACGACCCACGCGGCAGAGGCGCAGCCCGCAGTTGCGCCCCCACGGCTGGCGCAGACCGTCCACACGGTCGCATCCGTCCTGCCTCGGACCTGTGGCGTCAGGGACTTCGGCGTCCTGCTGGCGGCCGAGCTGCGCGAGGTGGGGTTCGACGTCGAGGAGTCGTGGCTCCCCGACGACGGTCGCGATCCCCTGCACACGCTCGGCGTTGCCCTGCAGCACTTCCGCGTCGCGCTCCGCACCCCCAGTGACGCCTGTGTCCTCTGGAACTACGCGTCGTACGGCTACGCCTTCCGAGGCATCTCCTTCCCCGGAACCCTCTTCGGCCTCCTGTGCCGCGCTCGCGGAGTCCCCGTCATCACGGTCCTCCACGAGCTGCAGCCGGCGCGCCGCTCCAGCGACTTGCGGGTTGCGCTGCACTGGGCCACGCAGCGAATCGCGCTCCGTGCCGTGCTGGCCGGGACGTCGACGCCAGTGGTGACGATGGATCGACGTGCGGACCGCCTGCGCCAGCTCGGCCGGGCCGACGTCCGCGTGGTGCCCGTCTTCTCCAACATCCCAGTGGTGGCGGCTGCGGCTCCTGAAGTCCACGAGCGCTTCACCATCGGCGTGCTGGGCTTCAAGAGCGACAACATGCGTCCCGAGGTCCTCTTCGGCGCCCTCCAGCAGCTCGGATGGCACGACGTGAGGGTGTCGATCCTGGGAGGTCCAGGGCCGGACTCACCTGCGGCCGGCCAGTGGAGGGATGCGGCCGAGGCGGCCGGTGTCGGCGACCTGGTCCACTTCTCCGGGATCTTGTCGGCGGACGAGCTGAGCAGGCGAATCCAGGGCTGCGACGTGTTCGCGCAGATGGACGCTCTCGGCGCCAGCAGCCGGCGCGGCACCATCGCCGCCGTCCTGGCGCACGGCCGGCCCATGGTGACGCTCGACGGCCCCGACCGCTGGAACGCCCTGGCGGCCGCCGACGCGGTGTGCACGGTCCCGGTGGACGAAGTCGCGTTCGCGGAGGCGCTCGACCGGTTGCGGCGGTCACCGACCGAGCTGGCCGACCTCGGGGCCCGAGCCGCGAGCTTCTACGAGCGGTGCATGCGCCCCGAGATGGCGGCACAGGCGGTGGCCGGCATGGTGCGCGAGCAGCAGACGGCCCGCCTGGCCGGGGCGGGTCAGGTGCCGGTGAAGTGGGCCGGTCGCTTCTCGCGGAAGCTGGCGCCGGACTCACGAGCGTCGTTGCGGGCCTTGCGCGCGAAGTTCAGGCCGGCCGACTCGTAGACCAGCGCCTCACGGAGGTCCACCTCCATGTTGTGCTGCAGCACCCGTTTTGCCGACCGCATCGCCACCGGAGGCAGTGCCGACATCTGATCGGCCACGGCGACAGCCGAGGCGACCACTTCGCCCTCGTCCACCAGGCGGTCGAGCAGCCCCATCCGATACGCCTCCTCTGCGCCGAGGTCACGGCTCGTGAAGATGAGGTCGGCCGCGCGTGAGTACCCGACGATCCGCGGCAGGAAGTAGCTCATCCCCGAGTCCGGGCTCAGGTTGCGCTCGAGGAAGACGGTGCGGAACCGGGTGCCCGGCTGACCGACGCGAAGGTCGCAGGCGAGCGCCAGGCTCATGCCGGCGCCGGCGGCCACGCCGTTGACGGCGGCGATCGTCGGCTTGTCCATGCCGTACACCGCGAGGGCCTGCCGTCCGACCCAGCCGAGCTCGTCGAGCATGGCCTCCTGATCGGGCTGCGGCCGGTCGTCCCCCGTGGCCGCCCCTCCGCCCATGAGGTCGACGCCCGAGCAGAAGCCCCGCCCGGCGCCGGTGAGCACCGCGGCTCGGATCGTGTCGTCGGACCGCACCTCCTCCATCGCGGCCAAGATCTCGTCCCGCAGCGCGGCGCTCAGCGCGTTGAGCCGCTCGGGCCGCTCGAGGGTGAGGACGGCGACGTGGCCCTCCCGCTCGAATCGCAAGCTGGTGTACTCCATGGCTTCCCCCCCGGGTAGGTGCGCGGAGGTTACCGCCCGCGGCTCGTCGGCCCGCGGCCAGAATGCGGTCGTGGAACACGACGAGCTCGGCGCCGCAGTGCACCACGTCTCCCACCTCGTCGGCCGGTTCACCTTGCGCTCGGGCCAGGTCGCCGACGAGTACTTCGACAAGTTCCGTTTCACCGGCCATCCCGCGCTGCTCGCCGCCATCGTCGACGAGATGGCGCAGCTGGTGCCGCCGGACGCCGACGCACTGGCCGGCCTGGAGATGGGCGGCGTGCCGCTGGCGGCTGCGCTCGCGCTCCGGACCGGGCTACCTGCGATCTACGTCCGCAAGGCGCGAAAGGCCTACGGCACCCAGAAGATCGCCGAGGGTGGCGACATCGCCGGCAAGCGCCTCGTCGTCGTGGAAGACGTGGTGTCGACGGCCGGACAGGTGGTGCTCTCGACCGCCGACCTGCGGGCCGAGGATGCCGTCGTCACCACCGCGCTGACCGTGATCGACCGCGAGATGGGTGGGCCCGGGGCGCTGGCGACCATCGGTGTCGAGCTGCGCCCCGTCTTCACCATGAGCGAGCTGGCCCGGCTCGGCGCCGGCGCTCACCCCAGTACGCCCTAGCTGTCGCTCCCGTACACCGCCTGTGGGTCCGGGTTTCCCGTGGTGGCGGCCCGTTCCCGCTCGATGCGCTCCCGTTCGGCGGGGTCGGCGCCGACCGCTCCGGCATCCGGCTGGCTGTCGGGATCCGGCCACTCCCCCTCGCCCTTGGTGCCGGTGGCGACAGGGTCGCCGTCGCCGGGGATCGGGTTCTGGGGGTCCGTGGTCATGTGTCCTCCGGCGTCGTCGGTGAGGTGTGGAACGAAGATTCGGCCTACCCGGCCCGGGATCGCGCCACGCTCGCGCCGGCAGTGGCCCTACCTCGGCCCGCTACGTTGGCGGGTGCCGGCGATAGGGGGGTGCGGTGTCCGAAGGGCTTGATCGGTTGCAGGAGCTGCTCGATCTCGAGGTGCTCGCGGACGACGTGTTCCTCGGGGCGAACGCCGGGCAGCGGCCCGGTCGTGTCTTCGGCGGCCAGGTTGCCGCCCAAGCGATGCGGGCCGCCCTGAACACCGTCGAGGTCGACCACCGGCCGCACTCGATGCACGCGTACTTCCTCCGTCCGGGGCAGCCGGGCGTGCCGATCCGCTTCGAGGTCGACCGCATCCGCGACGGCCGGTCGTTCACCACCCGCACCGTCATCGCCTCCCAGGGCGAAGAGGTCATCTTCAACCTCTCCGCCTCGTTCCACAAGGAGGAGGAGGGCATCGAGTACCAGCTGCCCCGACTGTCCGACGTGCCGGAACCGGAGGACGTCGCCGACCGCACGGAGATGTGGGGGCGGCTCCCGACCGTCGACGACGACGAGGACGACGGGCCGGCTGCGGCCGAGCGCGCCGGCATGCGGGCCCGGATGAGGGGGTTCGTGCGTCCGTTCCACATGCGGGAGATGGGCCCCAGCGAGCCCGACGAGCGGGGCGTCCACCGCTCGAGCCGCCGGGTGTGGATCAAGGCCGACGACGAGCTGCCCGACGACCCGAAGCTGCACGCGTGCATCCTCACGTACATCTCCGACATGGGCGTCGTCTCGTCGGCCCGGCCGCCGTCCTCGGCGGGCTTCGGGGAGCGGATGATGGGCGCGAGCCTCGATCACGCCGTCTGGTTCCACCGCCCGATCCGGGCGGACCAATGGCTGCTGTTCGACCTGCACACCGTCTCGAGCTCCAACGCCCGCGGCCTCGTGCAGGGCACCATGCACTCCTACGAAGGCGTGCTCGGACTGTCGGTGGCGCAGGAGGCCCTCATCCGGCCCGTGTCGCCCGAACGGATGGGAGGTCGGTGATGGCGGGAACGATCGTCGTAGGGGTCGACGGCTCAGAGGTCGGTCAGTCGGCTCTGGCATGGGCCGTTGCCGAGGCTGCGCAGCGGGGCGCCGAGGTCGTGGCCGTGCACGCATGGCAGCCGCCCGTCGTCGGGGATCCGACGGGCCTGGGGGCGATGTCGTTCCCTCTCGACGAGCTGTCGGCAGGGGCCAAGGCGGTGCTCACCTCGGCGGTGGAGCAGCTCGGCGAGCAGGGCGCCGGCGTTCGCCAGGTCGTCTCCGAAGGTTCCGCAGCGGCCGTCCTGCTGGATCACGCGGCCGACGCCGACCTGGTGGTGGTCGGGTCCCGCGGTCGGGGGGGCTTCGCCGGTCTGCTGCTCGGCTCTGTGAGCCATCAGGTGGCCCAGCACGCCATCTGCCCCGTCGTCATCGTGCCGACGAACAGAGGCGCCAGCGAGAGCTGACGCCTCTGAGCTCGTCGTTGGTACGTACGGGCTAGCTGGCCTCGAGCAGGAGGCGGGCGCCCCGGTCCGACGAGGGGTGCCGGAGCTTCGACATGGCTCGTGTCTCGATCTGACGGATGCGCTCCCGGGTCAGCTGGAAGTGCTCGCCGACCTCGTCGAGCGTGCGCGGCTCGCCTCGGTCGAGCCCGAACCGGAGTCGGAGGACTTCGCGCTCACGCTCGTCGAGCGGCGCCAGCAGCTTGGCGATCTCCTCTTGGAAGAGGCCGGCGAAGACCTCGTCGAAGGGGGACGGCGCACCGCCGTCGGCCACCAGGTCGCCGAGCTCGGTGTCGCTCTCCTCGCCGATCTGCTCGGAGAGGCTGCGTGCCTCCGAGCCGAACCGCAGCACCTCCACCAGCTCGCGATCGGTCATGTCGCTCTCCTTGGCCAGCTCGGCCAGGGTGGGCGAACGGCCGAGGTCGCTCTCGAGGCGGTCCCGGCTGCGCTGGACGCGGGTGACGAGGTCGCCGGCGTGCACAGGCAGGCGGATGGTGCGCCCGGAGTTGGCGATGCCACGGGTGATCGACTGCCGGATCCACCAGGTGGCGTACGTGGAGAACTTGAAGCCCTTGCGCCAGTCGAACTTCTCCACGGCGTGCATGAGGCCGAGGTTGCCCTCTTGCACCAGGTCGAGCAGCGGCAGGCCGGACGACTGGTACTTCTTGGCGATGGAGACGACCAGTCGCAGATTGGCGTTGATGAAGCGCTGGGTGCACTCGTCGCCGGTGCGTACAGTGCGGCGCAGTGTCCGCTTGCGGGCAGGGGTCAACCCGTCGTTGGCCTCGAGCTCGGCTCGGGCCGAGGCGCCGGCCTCGATGGCCTGAGCCAGCTCCGCTTCGTCGGCCTTGGTCAGCAGGTCATGCTTGCCGATGTCGTTGAGGTACAGGCGGACGAGGTCTTCCTCGCCGTCTGCTACTCGCTTCCGAGGTGCCATCTTCGGCACGGGCAGACTCCTTCACGCTTCGTCGCAGCGGTTGCGCTGCTAGGAGTTCAGCAACGGGATGCCGCGATATGTTCCCGCCGAGCGGAGGAGTCCGAAGTTCCTCTTGACGCTACCGGCTCACGGGCACTACTGGCACCGGCCGGTGGTCGACACGCGAGGCGCGCCGAGAGCGGCACGCACCTCGCTCGGTGCCAGTGCGTAGGCAGTCGCCGAGCGGTCGGGTGCGATGGCGAACGCCGTACCCACCACCCGGCCGCGTTCGTCGATCACCGCCGACCCGGAGTCGCCCTGACGGAGGCTCGCGGCGAGGAACAGCACCTGCCGCCGGGTGGTGGCACCTCCGTAGATGTCCCGGCCGAGCGCCTCCTGTTGGCGCTGCACGATCGCCGGTGCCACCCGGGGCTGGTTCTGTCCGCCGGGGTACCCGATCACCGCGGCCGGCCCACCGACGTCCGGTTCGGCCAGCTCCAGGGCGCGCTGGCCGAGTCCGGCGACCTCCAGCACGGCCAGGTCGCGGCGCTCGTCGAAGACGACCACCCGAGCGGGGAAGGTGCGCCCGTCGGGGCGGCGCACGACCACTCGGTCCGCGCCGGCCACGACATGGGCGTTGGTGACGACCGTCTCGTCGGCTGCAGTCCATCCGCTGCCCTCGTGGGCCCCGCCGCACCCCACGCTCTCCACGTTCACCGTCGAGCGGGTGGCCGCAGCCACGACCTCGCTGGGCACGGCCACGTCGGCCGGCGGCGGGCCGATGTCGGGCGACGGCCGCAGCGAGTCGAACACGTCCGGATAGCGGTCCTCGGGCACCAGCTGGCGGAAGGCCCGGAGCGCATCGGGAGGCTGGGGAGCGGCTGAGGTCACCGCAGTGGCGATGCGAGAGGTGCGCGCTTCCCTGGCGATCAGGCCAGGTACCTGGGCCGCAGCCGGTACGAGGAGCCACACGGCGACGAGCACGCCCAGCGCTCCCACGATGGCGCCCCCGGCCCGGTCGAGCGTCCGGACCGGGCCGCGGGCCACCACCCGGCTGATGGCACGGCCCACGGCCTCGCCCAGGGAGGCGCCGATGCCGGCGCCGGCCAGAAGGCCGGCGACCACGAGGAACAGCCGGCCAGCAGCACCCCCGGGGCGGTTCGACCCGAGTGCATCGATGAGTCCAGGCAGGAAGCGGGCGGCGACCAGGATCCCGGCGACCAGGCCTCCCCACGACGCGATGCGGGTGAGGAAGCCGAGCTTGAAGCCGCCCACCACTGCGGCGAGCAGGGCGACCCCGATGGCGATGTCGACGACGTTCACGAAGCGCGCTGCAGAGCCGTGGCCCCGACGACACCGAGAACCCGCCATCCGAGATCGGGAAAGCCGGCGGCCTCGGCCACCTTCGCCGAGGCCACGTTGCGGTCGGCGTGCAGGTAGGTCGGCACCTGGCCTCCATCGAGCACCCGTCGAGCGGCCTGGGCCACGAGCCGGCGGGCGAGGCCCTTCCCTTGCGCCGCGGCCTCCGTGACGACGGCGAGCTCATGGCCGAAGTCGTCATGGCGCTTGACGCCGACTCCCGCCACGTAGCCGCCGGAGGCGTTCCTGGCCATGAGCACCTCGCCGCCGAAGGGGAGCAACCAGTCGGGCACCGACGGATCCTCGGTCGGCACCCAGACGCCCGCGTCGGGCAGAGGAGCCGGCGACTCCGACCAGCGGAACACCCCTTCGAACAGTCGGCTGCCCGGTCCGAAGACAGGGGACAGGTCCGCCTGGCGAAGCTCGTCGAGCGACGTGGCCAGACCGGCTACCGACTCGACGAGCGACGGCGGCACCGACAGCACGGCGCCCTGCGGGCCGGCGACGCCACCCACCGGGTGCACCACGCCGTCCCACCCCGGCTGCGTGCGGACCTTGCTCGTGGTGACGAGGAGCTCTCCGTTGCCGGCCGGCCACGCACCCAACCAGACCGACAGGTGGGCGGCCAGGCGATCCTCGATGGGCAGCGACATGCCGTCAGTCTCGCGGACGACCACCTACCGACTGCTGCAGGTGGCCGGCGCCACGAGAGCAGTCAGGCGATCGACTCGAGGGCGTCGTCGTAGACGGTTCGGAAGAGCCCGGCCCGGCCCTGCCCGCGGCGCAGCGAGAGGGCCAGGCGGCGGGACCGGATGAGCAGCTCGCGCGCAGCCCGTCCCGCCCAAGGCCGTGGGAGCAGCTCGGGCGGCAGCAGCGGGTCGGTCTCGAAGCAGGCCTCGAAGGCCACGCCCATGGCCAGCGCCCCAGGGAGGAACGTGGCGTCGGCGAGCGGCTCGTGCTGCGCCTTGAGCGCCTCGAGATACGTGAGGTGGCGGTCGAACCGGGCGAGGAAGCGCTCGTAGCGCCGGCTCACGTCCTCGATCGGCCACAGCGACCGGGCCAGGCGTCGGGGGTCCCGATCGCCGCCCATCTCCAGGTCATCGGACGTCGCCAGCGTCACCACGTCCCGGATGTCGAGGCGGTCGGCTTCGGCGGACACGTCGCGATGCCAGGGGTGCGGTGAGACGTACAGCCCGCCCTGCACCGCCGCTCCGCCCAGCTCGATGAGCCGGTCACGAAAGGCATCTCGCGCCGCACGGTCACGCTCGGGGACGGCGAAGGCCACCAGCCTCCACTGGCGGTCCCAGCCTCGGCCGGCCGCATCCTGGGCGTAGGCCAGCCGGGTGCGCTCGACGCGTGCTTCGAGGACGGACATGCCGAGCTCGGTCGCACGCAGCACGGCTCCCCGACCGGTGCCGCTCCGGGCGAACAGGCCCTCCGACACCAGGCGTCGGAGGCACGAACGCACCTGCTCCGGTGTCTGCCCACAGGCCTCCGCCACCGGGAGCAGCTCGTCGGCGCGGATCGTGCCGTCCTGGTGGGCCATGCCGAGCACCAGCACCCTCGTCGGCACGAGGCCTTGGCCATGCTCCGGACCGGGCGCGGCCGGCGCGGTCGTTTCCGGCACGACCGGCATCCTTCTCGACCGGTCGTGCGGCGTCAAGGAGGCGCCGGCCTCTCCACGGTCAGCCGGCCGTGCGGGCGCCCAGCTCGACGTCGACCGAGAGCTCGTCGGACACCTCGGTGTCGAGGGACTCGATCCCCCCTGCGTCACAGACGTCGGCGACCACGAGGGCCAGTGCATCGAGGCGTTCGGCGGTGTCCCTGACGAGCGCCCGTGCCACCGGCGTCTTCATCGACTGCTTGGCCGCGGTCTTCGCCTTCCGCACGGCTCCGAGCACCGAGGCCGCAACCTCGCTGTTCAGGCGATCACCGCCGCCGGCCAGCTGGCGAAGCGCCTCGGCGTCCGGCCAGGCGGCGGCGTGCACCATGCCGGGTTGCCACCAGCTCCACGCCTCCTCCGAGGTGTACGGAAGGAACGGCGCCAGCAGGCGGAGAAGGGTGGAGAGGGCCTCTTGCAGCGCCCGCCGAGCCGACGCCGCCCCGGCGTCACCGCGTGCCCCGTAGGCCCGGCCCTTCACCAGCTCGACGTGGTCGTCGCAGAAGGTCCAGAAGAACGCCTCCGTCCGTTGCAGGGCGCGTGCGTAGTCGTAGCCCTCGAAGGCGACGGTGGCCTCGGCGACGACGTCGGCCAGCGCCGCCAGCATGGCCAGGTCGAGCGGCTCCGTGACGGGGTCGTCGTCGCTGGCGTCGCCGGAGAGGCCCAGCACGAACTTCGAGGCGTTCAAGAGCTTGATGGCCAGCCGGCGGCCGACGCGCATCTGGTTCTCGTCGAAGGCGGTGTCGGTGCCGGGGCGAGCGCTGGTGGCCCAGTAGCGCACCGCGTCGCTGCCGTGCTGGGCCAGGACGGCCGCCGGGGTGACGACGTTGCCCTTGGACTTCGACATCTTCTTGCGGTCGGGATCGAGGATCCATCCGTTGATGCTCGTGTCGGTCCACGGCAGGCCACCGAACTCGGCGTGCGAGCGGACCACGGTTGCGAACAGCCAGGTGCGGATGATCTCGGGACCCTGCGGGCGGAGGTCCATCGGGAAGGTCCGCTCGAACAAATCCAGGTCGTCCACCCAGCCCGTGGTGATCTGCGGGGTCAGTGACGACGTGGCCCAGGTGTCCATGATGTCCGGGTCGCTCACGAACCCGCCGGGCTGTCCCCGTTGGTCGGCGGTGTAGCCGGGCGGGACGTCGGATGACGGGTCGACCGGGAGCGACTCTTCGCTCGGGACGATGGGACGCTCGTGCTGGATGGTGCCGTACTCGTCGATCGGGTACCACAGCGGGAACGGCACCCCGAAGAAGCGCTGGCGGCTGATGAGCCAGTCACCGTTGAGGCCCTCGACCCAGCTCTCGTAGCGCTGCTTCATGAACGGCGGGTGCCACCGGAGCTCCCCGCCCCTCGACAGGAGCGCCTCTCGCAGCGGAGCGTCACGTCCACCGTTGCGGATGTACCACTGGCGACTCGTGACGATCTCGAGCGGCAGTGAGCCCCGCTCGTAGAACTTCACCGGATGGGTGATGGGCGCCGGCTCGCCGTCGAGCTCGCCCGCCTCGCGGAGCAGCTCCACGATGCGGGCGCGCGCCTGCTTGGTCGTCTTGCCCGCCAGCTCCGCGTAGGCCGCCTTTCCCTCGGCGGACTCGATCGCGTCGGGCGGCTCGTGGCGGAGCCGGCCGTTGCGCTCGAGGACGTTGCGCACCGGCAGCTGCAGCTCGCGCCACCACGTCACGTCGGTGGTGTCCCCGAACGTGCAGATCATGGCTATGCCCGAGCCCTTCTCGGGATCGGCCAGCTGGTGGGCCAGGACGGGCACCTCGACGCCGAAGAGCGGTGACACGACGGTCGTGCCGAACATCGGCTGGTAGCGCGCGTCGTCGGGGTGGGCGACGAGGGCGACGCAGGCCGGCAGCAGCTCGGGACGGGTGGTCTCGATGAACACCTTGTCGCCGTCCGCACCGGTGGACCGGAACCCGTACCGGTGATAGGCGCCCGGCTGCTCCCGGTCCTCGAGCTCGGCTTGGGCGACCGCCGTCTGGTCGGTGACGTCCCACAAGGTCGGCGACTCCGCCGCGTAGGCGTCACCCCGAGCCAGGTCGCGGAGGAAGGCTCGCTGGCTGGCGCGCTGGGCCTTCGGTCCGATGGTGGTGTAGGTGAGCGACCAGTCGACCGACAGCCCGACGTGGCGCCACAGGTCCTCGAACACCGTCTCGTCCTGCACGGTCAGCTGCAGGCACAGCTCCACGAAGTTCGGCCGGCTGCACGGCACCCTGCGCTTCGGATCCGGGTCGGATGGTGGCGTGAAGTCGGGGTCGTGTGGGAGAGACGGGTCGCAGCGAACACCGAAGTAGTTCTCGACCCGCCGTTCGGTGGGCAGGCCGTTGTCATCCCATCCCATGGGATAGAAGACGGCCTTGCCCCGCATGCGCTGGAACCGAGCCAGCGCATCGGTCTGCACGTAGCCGAAGACCGAGCCCATGTGGAGCGAGCCGCTGACCGTCGGCGGAGGTGTGTCGATGCTGAACACCTCGGCGCGCGGCCGCGTGCGGTCGAACCGGTAGATCCCGGCGCGCTCCCACGCCGTGCCCCACTTCTCCTCGAGGCCCTCGAGGGACGGCTTGTCGGGGACGGCGGCGCACATGGTCCGCCTAACGTATCTGCGTGCTGCGCATCCACGACACCGCACGGGGCCGCCTCGTCGACCTCGAGCCGAGGGACCCAGGCAAGGTGTCCATGTACGTGTGCGGGCCCACCGTCTACGACGTCGCCCACCTCGGCCACGGCCGGCACCTGCTGGTGTTCGACGTGGTGCGTCGCTACCTGGAGTGGAGCGGGCTCGAGGTGCGATACGTCTCGAACGTCACCGACATCGAGGACAAGATCATCGCCAAGGCCAACGCGACGGGCCGGTCGACCGACGAGGTGGTGGCCACCTACGAGGCCGAGTGGTGGCGCCTGGTCGAGCGCCTGGGCTGCCGCCGCCCGGACGAGGTCCCTCACGCCACCCAGTACGTCGACGAGATGGTCACGTACATCCAGGACCTGATCGACCGAGGTCGCGCCTACGCCACCGACGACGGCGTCTACTTCTCGGTCGAGTCGCTGGAGGACTACGGGCAGCTGGCCCGGCAGTCGCTCGAGAGCCTTCGCGAGGGTGGTGGGGATCGCGACGTCGTCGGCCGCACCAACAAGCGCAGCCCTCTCGACTTCGCTCTCTGGAAGAACGCCAAGCCGGGCGAGCCCTCGTGGCCGTCACCGTGGGCCGACGGTCGTCCGGGCTGGCACATCGAGTGCACCGTCATGGCTCTCGGCCTCCTGGGCGACGCGTTCGACCTCCACGGCGGAGGGCTCGACCTCCAGTTCCCTCATCACGAGAACGAGCGGGCGCAAGCCGTGGCCGGGGGCCATGCCTTCGCCACCATCTGGCTGCACCACGGCATGGTGCTCGCCCCGGGCGGCCAGGAGATGCACCGCTCGGCCGGCAACTTCGTGTCGCTCGACGACCTGTTGACCCGCCACGACCCACGGGCGTACCGGCTGCTCGTGGCCCGATCGCACTACCGCTCGCCCATGGAGGTGAGCGAGAAGAACCTGGCCGACGCCACCGAAGCCCTGCGCGGCCTCGACCGGCTGGTCGACACCGTGGGTCCGACCGATGCGCAGCCTGACGCGGCGACGCTGCAGCGGTTCCGCGACTACATGGACGACGACTTCAACACGCCGCAGGCCGCCGCCATCCTGTTCGAGGCCCGGAGGGCGGCGAACGCGGCCCTCGACACCGAGGACCGGGCCCACGCCGAGGCGCTGACCGCGGCCCTGCTCTCCATCTCAGGCGCCCTGGGCCTCTCGCTGGGTTCCGTCGGTGACACGGTCGTCGACGCCGCCGCGGCGACGCTGGCCCAGGAGCGCGACGCCGCCCGCGCCGCCAAGGACTGGGCGCGGGCGGATGATCTTCGAGCCGAGCTCGAGGGACGTGGTTGGATCATCGAGGACACCGCCGGAGGCACACGCCTCCGACGGTGATCTCCTCGACCGCTACTGCGTGACGATGGCGCGGGTGCGGTTGCGGCGGGCCAGCAGCGTGCCGACGCCCACCAGGCCGACGCCCATGGCGCCGAGGCCGACCATGTCGCCACCCGTCACGGGCAGCGTCTGGTTGGCACGCGTCGTCTGCGTCCCTTGCACGTTCGTGCCCGGTGAGGTCGGCGTGTCGCGCACGGTGACCTCGCCCCCGACGTTCGGCGGGGTGTTCGGGTTGCCGTAACCGCCGGTCGTCTGCGCGTACGCCGCCGACGGGAAGAGCACTGCTGCACTGATTACCAGTGCACCCACGATCCTGTGCTTCATGCTGACCTCCGAGGCCCGTTCGTTGTGTCACCATTGTGCCACACTCTGTGGCCGTTGCGCCATTGGTACCCCGGAGAGTGACGACGCAATCGGACGGAACCATAGCGCCGGGGCGCAAAGCGGTCGCTGGAAAAGCCGTGCGCCTACCCGGCCAGCACCAGGTCGAAGGCCGACTCGTCGCTCCGGGAGACGCCGTCGTGGACCCACGTCACTGCCGGCCGGCGACTCGACGCCTCGACCCGGGCGGTCATCGGCGCGGCCACGTCGAAGCGGAACGTGAGCTCTCTGGTCTCGCCCCGGCGGAGGTCGAGGTCCACCGCGGCCACGTTCGTGGGTCCGTCGGGGCCGGCGACCACCAGCCGTCCGCCCTCCACGGCGATCCCGGTCGCGTCACCCGGCAGGCTGAGGGTGACCAGGCCCCTGTAGGTGCCCGGCTCGATCTTCAGGTCACCGAACGGTCCGGCCACGTAGGGCGGCCCGGCGGGCGCCGAGCTGACGATGCGCACGGCCACGGTGACGCTCGAGCCGGTGCCGTTCGGGGCGACCTCCACCTCGGCGGTCAGGTCCAGGTACGGGTCCAGCTTGTTGCCGGCGCGGTTCAGCACGCCGAGCTGCATCGACCGTGGGGTCAGCTCACCCGCCACCCCCGCCTTCTGCCAGCCGGCTTGTTCGTCTGCGTCGGCCGACCACACCATGAGGTGGCGGCCACGGATGGCCGAGGCGAGGTTGGACGCCAGGGCCACGGGGTCGAACTCGCCGGCCTCGAGGCGCTTCACCGTGGCGCCGGCCAGCTCCCCGAGTCGATCGCGCCGAGCCGCCTGGGAGCGCTCGAACTCGCTGTTCCCATAGCCCAGATCCTCGTACTGGTCCTTCAGGAGGAACTGCTCGACCGTCGCCCCGCTGATCTCGACGCCGTCGACGGTCACGGGGCCGGTGGCGTTCAACAGCGCCGCAAGGGCGGGCACGTCGAGGGCAAGGACACCGGCCACCCGTTCACCTGTGCGCCGCTGCCACATCGCGGCCGCCAGCCGGCCCGTCTCGTCGAACCGCGGTGTCACCCCGAGCTCGCGCCACTCCCTGCCCAGTGCCGTCCATCCCCAGCGGGCGCCGACGTCTCCCTCGAGGGGCACACCCGTGGGCAGCAGCAGCTCGGCGGTGTGCAGCATCTCACCGAGCGCCAGGTGGCCGTCCGTGGCGTTCACCACGCCGGCGGACAGGAACATGCCGGAGCCGGCCCGCATCTCCGCGTTGTTCGCCGCCAGGAGCAGGTACCTGCCGCCATCCAGCAGTGACCCGAGCGACGCCAGCGATCGCGAGGCCGTGTCCAGCGTGACGTCGACCTCGTCCAGCGCCTCTCGGAGCTCGGCACGCCTGGAGGCGACCGGGGCGACCAGGCCCTCGTCCGGGCCGAGCTCGACCGACCGGAGCTCGTCGCGGAGGCGCTCGACCACGGACGTGGCGTCCTGCACCAGCAGCAGCCGGCCGGGGCCCGCAGCCGACGGGCGGTCGACGAGCTGGCGGATGTCGCCCAACGCCGTGACGCCGGCCGAGGCGGTGTCGTCGGCCGCATGAGCCAGGGCCCGCACCGACCGCAGCTGGCGTCCGGCCACCGGAAGGACGGTGGCAGGCGCGAGCAGAGGGTTGTCCAGCCGGCGTGCGGCCGACGAGAAGCTGCCCTGCGCGTCGCGCATCGAGGTCTCGGCCGTCCCGTCGGCGAGCCGGCCGGGAGCGGCGTCGCTCCGGAAGGCCTGCACCGTCGCGACGCCCTGTCGGAGGTCCCGCGCCGACAGCACCACGAGGATGGCTGAGGCCGCGAGCCAGACGAGCAGCACGACCAGCACCAAGCGGATCGGATGGCGCCGCGCCGCGCCCATCACCGTGCGGAGCTCGATGGCATGGCGGGAAGTATGGCCCGGTATCGACGCCGCGCCTGAGCGCCCGGTGGTTCCTCGCCGCCTCCCGTGACAGCATCGACGGTGCCGTGACCAGCTCAGAGCACTCCACCCCACCGCCGTCGACATCGCCCCTCGGGGCCGCCCGCCGCGTGGCGAAGGCCGTCTTGCCGCCCGGTGTGCGCACCGCAGCCCACCGGCTCGACTACATGGCCCGCTACATCACCGCGTACAAGCCCGACCGGGGCCTGCTCAAGCACATCGTCTTCCCGGCGATCCTGGCCGACGAATCCCGCCGGAGAGTGCTGTTCGTGGGCGTGGAGTTCTACACCGTCCCGTACCTGTGGCAGTTCCGTGACCGCGAGTTCTGGACCATCGAGCCGGTGGCCTCGAAGGCGAAGTACGGCTCGCGCCAGCACCACATCGTGGACGTGATCGAGAACCTCGGCGACCACGTTCCCGCCGAGACGTTCGACGTGATCATCGCCAACGGCGTCCTCAACTACGGGGTCGACACACCGGCGCAGGCCGAGGCGATGTTCCGGGCGTGCGCTACGGCGATGCGCTCCGGTGGCCTGCTGCTCGTGGGCTGGAACCCCCGACCCGGTGGGGTCCAGCCCGGCGAGCTCGGGTCACTGCGCGAGCTGTTCGAGCCGACCGTGCTCGAGCCCCTTGGGGACTCGTCCCATGAGGTGCTCGGTCATCAGGTGCACGTGTTCAACACCTACGTCCGTCGCTGACCTCGGGCCTGGAGCCCCGACGACTCAGCGGGTGATGCGGCTGTACACCTCGAGCATCTCCGGCGCGATCACCTTCGGGGCGTAGCTCTCGGCGCGAGCTCGACCTGCGGCACCGAGGGCTCCACGAAGCTCTGCGTCCCCGAGCAGCCGGTCGAGCGCCTCTGCGAGCGCATCCACGTCGCCGGGCGGGCACAGCAGGCCGTCGACACCAGGGCGGATGATCTCCGCCGGGCCGCCGGCGTCGCTGGCGACCACGGCCAGGCCCGCCGCGAGCCCCTCGACGACCACCTGGCCGAACGGCTCGGGTGACACCGAGGCATGCACGAGGACGTCGAGGTCGGCCAGCTCCGCCTCCACGTCGCTGCGGAAGCCGGCGAGCTCGACGCGATCCTCGAGGCCCAGCTTCGCCACCAGCTCCCGGAGGGTCTGCTCGTAGTCGTCCTCCCCGAACATCGCCGATCCGATCACCACGGCGCGATCCGGCCCGGAGGGGCGGGCACGCGCGAAGGCCTCGATGAAGACGTGCTGTCCCTTCCATGGGGCCAGCCGGCCGACCATGCCCACGCGCAGCCCGGGTTGGCTCGCTGCTTCCCGCTGGTGCACGGGCGACACCCGTTCGAAGGGGTCGGCCACCACGGCCGCCTTGCGCCTGGCCCGCGCCGGCAGCCGCAGGGAGTCGAGGGTCGCGGCGGAGTTCGCCACCACGGCCGTCGGCAGCAGCCACGCGGCGAGGCGCACGAGACGCACGGCCGGACCAGGGAGGTAGCTGGAGTCGACGTAGTCACGCGCGTGCCAGACGACGGGCACACCGGCCAAGCGCCCGGCCACGCCCCCGTAGAGCGCCGCCTTCAGCGAGTTGGTGTGCACGACGTCCGGACGCAGCTGCCTGAGACGCAGGGCGAGCCGCCCCACGTACACGACGACGTGCAGGAGGGCAGCCAGCGGCAGCCGAGCCGGCTGCACCGCATCCTTCGACAGGCCCCGTGCCCCCTCGGTCATGGGGAGCACCTCCACATCGGCCCCCGCCTCGACGAGGCGCGGCCGGAGCGGCCCGTCCTCGGCGAGGATCGCGTGCGGACGAACGGTTGCGCCCAGCGCCTCGACCATGCGCACGAGCGCGATCTCCGCGCCCGAGTCCAGCGCGCAGTGGTCGAGGTACACGACCCGAGGCGGCGGCCCGGCCGTGGCGCCCGCGCCGCCGGCGTCCTCCGCGGCGGCGCGGTAGACCTCCGCGTTCCGCTCGGCCGCGACCTTCCAGGAGAAGGTCTCGGCGTAGGCCCGACATTCCTCCGTGGTGGGCACGACCCCGGCGAGCGCAGTGGCGAGCCGGGCCGCGAGGGCGGCGGGATCGCGAGGCGCCACGATGAGCGTCTCGTCCAACCGGCGCACGACGTCGGGGAGCCCTCCCACATCCGTGACCACTGGCGGGGTGCCGCAGGCCAGTGACTCAAGAGCCACCAGCCCGAAGCCCTCGAGCGCGACCGTCGGCACCACCGAGAGGTCGGCGGCGCGGTAGTGGTCGGCCAGGTCCTGCTCGGAGATGCGGCCCACCAGCCGGACGGAGCCACTGACGCCCAGGTCGTCGATCCGAGCCTCGAGCGCAGCGCGTTCCGGGCCCTCGCCGGCGATGAGGAGCGTGCGTCCGGGCCGGTGGTCCATGGAGGCCCAGGCATCCAGCAGCACGTCGAGGCCCATGCGGGCCACCAGGCGCCGGACGGTGAAGACGATCTGGCCGTCGTCCGGCAACGAGAGCCGGCGTCGGGCGGCGGCGCGCCCAGGGGTGAAGTGGTCGAGGTCGACCCCGGGCGGGATCACGATCACGCGGTCCCGCTCCACGCCGTAGTTCGCCACCACCAGGTCCTTGAAGGCCTCGGAGAGCACGACGACTCGAGCGGCACGGCGGTAGACGCCCCGCTCCAGCCGCCGCTTGACGTTGGCCACCACCGAGCGAGCGTCACCGCTCGCCTCGGACTCCGCGGCCCAGGGTCCGTGGAAGTGCACCACCAGCGGCTGGGCGCGCAGGCGACCGGCCACGACCGGCCACCAGGCATACATGGCGAAGTGAGCGTCGATGACGGTGTCCGGAGTCGATGCTCGGCGAGCCGCCCGCGCGTAGCGGATCAAGCGCCGGGGGAGGGGCGCGAGCTCGTCGTCGACGACGGCGACCCGGCCCGGGGGCTCGGTCGCCGGTCCGAGCACGACGGCGTCGCAGTCGACCCCGTTGCCCTCGAGGGCGGCGCGCAGGTCGAGGAAGTAGCGGTTGAGACCACCTGGCCGATCCCACGCCATGCCGAGCATGAGCACAGACGGTGGCTGAGGCGATGACACCGGTCGGGGGGCGCTCATGGTCGGCCCGCACCCAGCTGTGCCGACTCCTCCGCCACGATGCGATGGAGCTCGGCGACGAAGCGCTCCTCCGAGTACGACTCGGCATGAGCCCGGATCGCCTCCTCGTCCCACGTCTCGCGGGACACCGTCCGGACGGCGTCCGCGATGTCTCGGGCGGTGGGGGCGTCGAAGTAGACGCCGGTGACGCCCTCCAAGACCGTGTCGAGGAACCCGCCCCAGCGCAGCACTGCGACCGGCCGGCCGAAGGCGGCCGCCTCGATCGGCGTGAGCCCGAAGTCCTCGTGGGCGGCGGCGACGACGGCACTGCTCGCCTGGTACAGCCAGCGCAGCTGCTCGTCGTCCACCCGGCCGAGCAAGGTCACGTTCGATCCGGCGCGCTCCCGGATCTCGGCTTCGAGCGGCCCAGACCCGACGATGACCAGCCGCTGCCCGGGGAGCTCGGCGAAGGCATCGACCAGCGGGAGGACGTTCTTGTAGGTCATGAGCCGCGACACGCAGAGGAGGAACCCCGCCTCGAGGTTCTCCACCGGTCGGGACGGCCCGTCGGCGTCGACGCCGTGCGGTGGCGCCAGGACCTCCGCCTCGATGCCGTAGACGTCCTGGACCCAGGTCTTCACCATGGTCGAGTTCACGAGGTAGCGGTCGGCCGACGCCGCTGCGGCACGGTCCCATCTCGTCAGGGCCGGCCGGAGCGGCGACACCAGCGCCCGAGCCGGCGACATGCCTTCCCCGAAGTAGCGGTCGGGGACGTACAGCCACTTGGCCGGTGAGTGGCAGTAGACGATCTTGCGGCCGGTCGTTCGCACGCCGTGGGCCCAACCACTGGAGCTGCAGACCGCAACCGCGCCGTCGAGCCGGAGGCGGCTGAAGGCGGGCGCGAGCACCGGTAGGGCCAGCCGGTGGCTCCTACGCAGGATCCCGACGCGATTGATGGGCAGCGGTCGCACGTCGCGCCCCGCGAACTCGGCGTAGGTGCCCGACGGCTCGTACAGGGCCGTGTAGATGGAAGCGGACGGAAAGGCCCGTGACATGGCGAGCACGACGCGCTCCGCCCCGCCCCGCTGCGTCAGGTAGTCGTGGACGAGAGCCACGTCGCCTAGCACTCTTCCGTTGCGCGCGAGTTGCGCGCCGCCTTCTGATCGGTTCTTCTCGCGCCTTTGGTGTCCCATGCGAGTGTTGTACTGTACCTGAACACGCTACGTAGTGGAGCGGGCACCTACAGTAATAGCTACGGCGGCGCAACGGAGCGCTAAAGGCGGCTTAGGAGCAGCATGGACGGTTGCACCACACCGAAGGTGAGCATCGTCACTCCCACGTACGACCGGATGGACCTGCTCAAGGGAGCGGTGGAGAGCGGCCTGGCTCAGACCTATGCCGACTTCGAGCTCATCGTCTCCGACAACGCCATGTCGGACGAGGTCCAGGCCTTGGTGGCCTCCTATGGCGACGACCGCATCAAGTACCGGCACAACGGCTCCAACGTCGGTGCGCTGGGCAACGCGCTGGCGGCCTACAAGGCTGCACGAGGCACCTACATCGGCACGCTCCACGACGACGACCTGTGGGAGCCGACCTTCCTGGAGAAGCTCGTCCATCCCATGGAGGCCGACCCGAGCATCTCCCTCGCCTTCAGCGACCACTACATCATGGACGGGTCGGGCCGAACCGACGTCCAGAAGTCGACCGAGAACAGCAAGCTCTGGCGGCGAGCCAACCTGGCGCCGGGCAAGCACCAGCCCTTCGTCCGCTTGGCGCTGGTCGACCGGGCGCTGCCGGTGGCGATGGCCACCGTCTTCCGCAAGGACTCGATCGACTGGAACGACTTCCCGCCTGAGGTGGCGAGCGTGTACGACCTCTGGCTCGCCTACCTCGCGTGTCGAAACGGCGGTGCCGCCTACTACGTCCCTGAGCGCCTCACCCGCTACCGCCACCACGGCGGGGCCATGACAGCTCACTCCCGCTACGACGAGTTCTTCGTCTACTGCTACGACCGGTTCCTGAGCGACCCCCGGCTGGCGGATGCGCACGACGCCATCCGGCGTGAAGCGGGGCCGTTCCACACTGGCCTCGGCCTGGCCCTAGTGGCCCACGGGGATCGAGCCCGGGGCCGCCGCCACTTGGCGCGTGGCCTGCGGTCGCATCCGGACCTGCGATCGGTGAGCGGGCTCGTGTGCTCCGCGTTGCCGGCGAGCGCGAGTGCCATGGTCGAGCGGTTGGCGAACGTTCGGCGGATGCGCTCCTCGGCCTACCCGCGAGCCTGATAGACGGGGGTCAAGCTGTAGCCTGACCTACTCATGCCGAACCTCGTGAACGTGGCCGGCCGGCTGCCGACCGTGGCGAGGAATGCGGCCCGCCCCGTGCAGCGGGCCAGCCGCAGGACGTGGGAGTCCCGGGGCACCGATCGGACCAACGCCATCGCCCGCGGCCGCTGCCTGGTGCTGGCGCCTCATGCCGATGACGAGACGCTGGGTTGCGGCGTGACGATCATGCGCAAGCGCGACGCCGGCACCGCAGTGCGGGTGGTCATCGCAACGGACGGCGCCAACTCGCACCCTGAGCGGGTGGTCGACCAGCAGGCGCTCATTGCGGCGCGACGCCAGGAGGCGGTGAGCGCCTGCCTGCGGCTCGGCGTCGAGGGGCCGGACCTGACGTTCCTCGGGTTGCCCGATGGCCGCCTGGCCGACCGCATCGAGGGTCTGGCCGTCGCCATCGCTGCCCAGGTGTCGGAGTTCTCGCCTGACCAGGTGCTCCTGCCGGTCGCAGGTGACGGTCACGTCGATCACGACGCACTCAACGTCGCCACCCACATGGCCCTGGCGACCGACACCGGCCCGGAGCTCCTCGAGTACCCCGTGTGGTATTGGAACCACTGGCCCTTCACGCGGACTACCGGGGCGAGCGGCCTGCAGCGTCTCTTCGTGCATCCCGTCGGCCGGGTGCTCGAGCGCTCGGCGGTGCTGGTCAGCACGACCGGGTACGTCGGTCGGAAGCGGGCCGCCCTCGGCGAGTACGGCAGCCAGGTGGGAAGCGAGTGGGGTCGGCCGGCGCTCAGCGCCGACTTCGTCGAGCAGTTCCTCGGTTCTCACGAGGTGTTCATCTCGACCAGAAGCGCCACGAAGGAGAAGCACGCGTCGTGAAGGTGCTGATGGTCAAGCCCGACATGGCGCTGCTGGGCGGCACCGAGCGAACCCTGCTGCTCGAGCGGGATGCGCTCCAAGCCGAGGGTCACCACGTCGATCTCCTGCACGCCGGGAGCCCCTCCGACATCACCGCCGGATTCGACGAGGTCCACTCCCTGCCCGACATCCTCGACCGTGGCCCGAAGTTCGAACGGGTGGCGGTGCGCAGCCAGTACCGGGAGCTGATGGCCCGCCTCAGGCGCAAGGGCACCCAGGTGGTCCACGTGCACGGTCTCCCCCGCACCAGCGTCATGCTCCGGATGGCGGGCGACATCGCGCTCGTCACCACCGGGCACAACGCGTCCTGTCCCAATACCTCCCGCTACCAGTGGGACACCCGTCAGGCCTGCTCCCGGCCGATCGGCATCGGCTGCCTGACCGTCGGTTACCGCTCGCTGGGTTGCGGGCACCTGGGCGATGGCAGTCCGCTGGGCGTGAAGGGCTTCGTCCGTGGGATGGTCGAGGACAAGTGGCTCCGCACCGCCATCGCCCGGTCGCACCGAGTGATAGCGCCGAGCGTCTGGATGGCTGAGTACCTGGCCGAGAACGGCACGTCCGCCGACAAGATCACCGTCCTGCCGCCGCCCATCGAGGCGCTTCCGGAGACGGCCCCCCTCACCCGGTCAGCCGGCGGTCTGCCCATGGTGTCCTTCGTCGGGCGCCTGGTCGACTTCAAGGGAGCCGACCAGCTGCTGCACGCGTCGGCTCGACTGACCGTGCCGCACCGGATCGTCATCGCGGGCGGGGGGCCGGAGCGGGAGCCGCTCGAAGAGCTGGCTCGCTCGCTCGGCATCGCCGACCGGGTGGAGCTGCCCGGCCAGGTCGACCCCGTGACCGCTCAGCAGATCCGGCGGGAGAGCGCGGTGGTGGTGGTGCCCTCACTGTCGCCCGAGACCTACGGCATGGTCGGGCCGGAGAGCATGGCCATCGGCGTCCCGGTCGTCGGGTATCTCGTCGGCGGCACGGGCGACTGGCTGGCGATGGGCGGCCGGCTCGCTCGGGGTGTGCCCGTCGGGGACGTCGCCAGGCTGGCCGAGGCGCTCCACGACCTCCTCGTCGCACCGCCTTCCGACGCCGAGCGGCAGGACGTCATCGACCAGGTGCACGCCGTGCTCTCACCGGCGGCGCACGGGGCCCGACTGCTCCAGGTGTACGCCGGCGCCGTCGAGTCGTTCGGGCGCTGACCACCCGGCACGGTCAGCCTCAGCCGGCGCCGTCGACCTCGTCGTCCGGCTCCGCCGCCTCTTCGGGGCGACGGCTGCGGGCATACCGAGCATGGGCGACGAGTGAACGCACGTCGGAGACGACCCCCGACGGGCTCAGCGCATCGCGCCACGAGAAGTGCTCTTCGGTGCGAAGGAGCCACATGCCCATGAGCAGGATCACGGCGTAGGCACAGGTGGTGGTGAGGGAGGCACCGTTGATGCCGAGCGGCCGGAGGGTGAGCAGCAGCCCCACCACGGTCGTGACCAAGCCCGCCAGCTGGCAGGCGCTCGCCGCCAGCGGGCGGTTGACGGCCTGCAGTCCGCCGGCGACGATGGTGCTCCCCATCGAGAACACCACGCCCGGGAGCAGGATGCGGAGCGGAGTCGCGGCCCCACGGAAGGCCTCCCCGTAGACGAGGGAGATGGCCCACGGGGCAAGGACGAAGAGCGGGATGGCCACCAGCGTGCCGGCCGAGAGGAGCAGCCGAAGGAGCCGCCCGACCAAGACGGTTCCGTCCTTCTGCCCACGCCTGGCCGCAGCCGGGAAGGCGAGCTGGCCCACCGCCCCGACCACCGACACGATGATCGACGAGACGTTCGTGGCCACGGAGTAGAGCCCGATGGCAGCTGGTGTGAGGAACGTCGGTAGCAGCAGGAAGTCGAGCCGCGCCGTGCCCAGGTCTCCGAGCAGTGATCCCTGCACCCGGAGCCCGTAGCTCCCCACCTGCTTGGCGATGTCCAGCGAAGGCTTGCCCACACCGACGGTGCGCCACAGTCGCGCCAGGCTGGCCACGACCGTGGCGGCCAGACCCCCGCCGGCGGCGACCAGCACGGTGCCCACCGTGATCTGGCCGAAGGCGAGGAACGCAAGCAGCAGGACCAGGTAGGTGGCAGGTTGCGCGACGCGCACGAGGTTGGCGCCGGCGAAGTCCTGGTTCCCGGCCAGGGTGCCGGAGAACAGGCCGTTGGCCACCCCCAGGTAGATGGTGACCATGAACATGCGCCCGATGGCGAGCGAGGGGTCGTCGGCGCCGATCACCACCGGTAGGAGGCCGAGCGCGAGGGCGAGGCCGACCGTCCCCAACCCGACCACCAGCACCAGGCTGGTGCCCACGATGCGCCCCATGTCGTGGGGACGCTTCGCCCCGACGTACGTCACCCCCTCGTTCATCCCGAGGGAGCCGAGCCAGCCGACGATCTGTGCGAGCGTCAGGATCACGGCCGCTTCGCCGCGACCTGACGGGCCGAGGAGCCGCGCTACCAGGACGCCGGTGCCGAAGTTCAGGCCGACGATGCCGACGTTGGTGGCCCCGGTGACCGCGATGTCCCAGGAGAGCGACCTCCTCCCCGCGGCAGGTGTAGCCAAGCGACGCCTCCGTGAGCGACCTCAGGCGAGGCGCCGATTCCTGTTCGTGAGCTGTATGCGTCGGTGTCGAAGGCTTCGTGGGGACTTCCGGCCCAAGGTAGCGGCTGCGACAGGCGTTCCGGGGGACGCGGCCGCCTGAATCGGGACGGCCGTTAACATGGCGTTCCGACTCAGGGGTAGTTCTTCGCCTCGTGTTGCGGTACCTTAGAGCACATCGCTCAGTGCGGTCAGACGAACGCGCAACGTAGTTCCCCCGCGACAGACCGTCCCGCCCTATCTAGGAGTACCAGCGTGGAGCTTCACAAGTACATCGGCATCGTCCGCCGCAGCGTGTGGCTCGTCGTTGCCATCGTGGTGCTCTTCGTGGCGGTGGCGGCCCAGCTGCAGCGCTCGCAGACGCCGGTGTACCAGGCGACGGCCGAGGTGCTGCTCAAGCCGAACAACCCGGAGGAGCGCTACACCGAGCCGTCACAGGTCTTCTTCGATCCCGACCGCCACGCCCTCCAGCAGCTGACCATCATCGGCAGCCGGGCGGTCGCCGCCCGGGCGGCCGCGGCGCTGCCCGGCATGACCGAGCAGCAGGTGCGCGACGCCGTCTCGGTGGCCGCGGCCGACAAGGACGACATCATGTCCGTCACGGCCGAGCACGTCCGGCCGGTGCGGGCGAAGGAGATCGCCGACGCGGTCGCGGCCGCCTACATCGAGGACCGGCGGCTGACCAACGTCGCCAACCTCAACTCGAAGCTGACGGCCATCGACAAGCGGCTCGCCGAGCTCAAGGTCGACCTCGACGCCAGGCGGCCTGCGACACCCGCGCCGGGCCTGAACGTACCGGCGGCGGACCCCACCTACACCGCGGCGAGCGCCCGGTACGACGTTCTCTCCGAGGAGCGGGAGGGCCTGGGGCTCGACATCCAATACCAGAAGGGCGAGGCCGAGGTCATCCGCACCGCCGAGGTGCCCACCAAGCCCATCGGCACGTCCTTGCCGGCCGCGCTGATCCTCGGTGCACTGGTCGGTGCCATGGCCGGCTTCGGCGCCGCCCTGCTTCGTGACCAGCTCGACGACTCGGTGCGCTCGACTGAGGAGGCCGAGCGCCTCAGCGGCCTGCGGGTGCTGGCGAAGCTGCCGGCCGACCGCACATCGGCCAAGCGACCGAGCCACCTGGCCACCGTGGCCGACCCCCTCGGGCCCCTGGCCGAGGCGTCCCGTTCCCTCCGCACCAGCATCAGCCTGCTGGCGCTGGACACGCCGATCAACCGCGTGATGATCACCAGTGCCTCGCCGGGCGACGGCAAGACGCTGGTGACCGCCAACCTCGGGGTCACCTACGCCCAGGCCGGATCGTCGACCCTCCTGGTCTCCGCCGACCTGCGCCGGCCCCGACTCGAGAGCCTGATGGGAGTCGTCCAGCCGAGGCCCGGCCTTCGCGACATCCTGGCCGATCAGCCGCTCAGCTCGCTGCAACCGATGGCCGCCGGCAACAACGACGCGACCAGGGCGGAGGACGAAGCGCAGTCCCGCCGGGACCTCCGGGCTGCCCTCGAGCGGTTCGTCCTGCCCACGGCCGTACCGGGCCTCTTCCTGCTGCCGGCCGGGCCGACACCTTCCAACCCGTCCGAGCTGCTGGCCTCCGACCGCATGAGCCAGGTGCTGGACGTGCTCAACGAGTCCTTCGACATGGTCATCCTCGACACCTCCCCGTTGCTCGCCGTGTCCGACGCCGCGGCGCTCGCTCCGAAGGTCGGTCACCTGGTCGTGGTGGCGTCGATGACCTCCACCCATCGCCGGGCGCTCGCCCAGGTCGCCAAGGCGGTGCGGAGCGCCCACGCCAACGTGCTCGGCATCGTGCTGAACAAGGCCGACGTGTCGGCTACCCCTTATGGCGGCTACCGCCCCGAGCCGCGCGCCAGCTCGATCGAAGTGGATGCGGTGCCGACGCCCCATCCGCAGCCGCATCCGCAGCAGCCGGCGGCGGAGAAGGCGCTCGAGCCGCAGACGGTGACCAGCGGCGGTCGCCCGCTCGAGGCGGTCGCCAGCGCCGAGCAGGACCCCCGAAGTGCGTCGCGGTAGCTCGCCGTGCTCGCCCTCGATGTCGGTTCCACCACACAAGTAGCTCCCGGAGAGCCCCTTCCCGAGGGGTCGACCAAACGTCCCGATCGGCTTGTCGGCCTGTTCCTCGCGGTTGCGCTGCAGCTGGGGGCGGCCGTGGCGGCGATGGTGCCGGGGACCGGACGCATCGTCGCACTGGCGGTGCCACTTGCCGCTCTTGCCATCGCGGCCGTGCTGGTGCGGGACCGCTCGAGCGGCGCGTACCTCGAGTTCGTCCTCTGGCTCTGGTTCCTCACACCTGCTCTACGTCGAATCATCGACTGGAGGGCGGGCTGGGACCCGTTGAACCCGGTGATGCTGGCCGCTCCGCTGGCCAGCCTCGTCTGCCTCAAGGCCGCGTTGACGGGGCCACGACGAGCCCACCGGGTGGTCGTGGGCACCTTCGCCCTGGCCCTGGCGGCGGTCGGCTTCGGCCTCTGCGTAGGGGTGACCAAGCTCGGCCCGGCGGCTCCGCTCGGCGCGTTGCTCAACTGGCTCGGACCGTTGACCCTGGGTGTGTACGCCGCCTTCTCCGGCCCCGACCGCGCCACCATGGTGCGGGTGCTGGAACGCACGGCGGTCTGGGGCTGCCTGGTCCTCGGAGCGTACGGACTGGTGCAGTTCTTCGTGCTCCCACCCTGGGACCAGTACTGGATGGAGAGCGCACCCCTGTTCTCGCTGGGCCGGCCCGAGCCTCTCGAAGTGCGGGTGTTCAGCACCTTGAACTCCCCCGGGCCCTTCGCGTCCGTGCTCGGTTGCCTGCTGATCCTCGTGCCGGCGACCCGGTCCTGGCTTCGCTGGCCGGCCGCCGCCGTCGGGTTCGTCGGCTTCGGCCTCTCGCTGGTGCGCATGGCCTGGGTGGGCTTCGCCGTCGCTCTGCTGAACGTCGTCGTCCGAGGGCGGGCGCACGGCCTGCGCACCGTGGCCGTCATCGGAGTGGCCGTCGTGGCGTTGCTGTCACTGGGTGGCCCGGTCAAGGACGTCGTCACGGAGCGGTTCGAGAGCAGCGTGTCCTCCGGTGGCGGAGACTTCAGCCTTGGTGAGCGCGTGGCGTTCCACGTGCGCGTCATCCCGACGGTGATCACAGACGTGGTGGGCGGCGGGCTCGGGTCGTCCGGCACCGCGACCAAGCTCTCGAACGCGGATGCCAAGCTCGGCAACACGGCCGACTTCGACGGCGGCGCCCTGGAGCTGCTGTTCACCTTCGGGATCGGCGTCGGCGGAGCGCTGCTGGTGAGCATCGTCGGGGCGGTGTTGGCGGTGCTGCGGCTCAGCCGGCGGAGAGCCCAGCTCGACAAGGCGATCACGGCTGCGGTGCTCGGCCTCCTGGTCCAGATGCTCTTCGGGAACACGCTCGTGTCGGTGAGCGGTGTGTTCTTCTGGCTGCTGCTGGGCCTCTCCGCACGCCTGTCCGAACGTGCGTCGGAGCCTGAGCCGTCCGTCTCCGAGTCTGCGGTGTCAGGGCTGGCGCACTAGCTCGATCACGGTGATGTCCGCCGTGGCGCTGACGGTGAGCTCACCGGTCACCGCTGCCTCGCGGAGAGGCTCGGCGGAGCAGGACGGGCGGTAGGTGCGGGCGACGCCGAACCCGCTGGCCGCCGCCACGGTCACGGCCACCGAGCCGGCCGGCGATGAGTCGGCGCACGCAAGGGTGGGAGAGGGCGGCACCTCCCTCCACACGAGGAGCAGGAGCGTGCCGTCGGCCTTCTGGAGCACCAGCGTGCGCACGTCGCCGGAGGAGGTCCGGATGTCGAGACCAGGCGCCGGTGCGCCGGCTGGTGCACCCCGCGCAGTGCGGTCCGAGACGATGCTCAGCAGGTTCTTGACCGATGTGAAGGCCGGCTTGGGGCGGAAGTCCCACGTCAGCAGCCCGAAGTTCGACTCGGCGGTGCGTGGGTCGTTGTACTGGTCGACCAGCTCGTAGATGAACGTGCGGTCGACACCCCCGCGGAACGCCTCGGCAAGTATCCGCGGCATCAGCACGCCAGCCTCGGCCGGGGTGGTCGCCGGGTGACCTTCCGGTTGATCGGTGGCCGAAGGGCTCTGGTGGTAACCGGTCTCGGTGATGTGCACAGCCGCATTCCCGGCCACCAAGGCGCCGTGCTCCAGGGACTCGTTCAAGCGGTCCGTGGTCAGCATGACCCCTCCGGGATAGAGGTGGAGGTTACCGATGTCGGTGGCGGAGACGAGGTTGCCCATCTGGATGTAACGGGACCGGTCCTCGTAACGCCCGATCGAAGGAGCGAGCACCAGGAGATCCCGGGTGGAACCGCTCTTCGACATCCTGGCGTAGAGGCGCTTCTGGTAGGAGCTGGTCTTGGATGCCCAGCCGCCAACGTCCGAGAGGTCCATCTCGTTCGGGCCTTCCACCGCCACGGCCGTGTCCAACAGCTCGTCCACGAACACCTGGTACAGCTGGTCAAGGCTGCCGTAGGGGTTCTTCTTGCCCCCGTACTCGGGCCTACCCATCACCAAAGTGCTTCGAATTCCGCTACGCGACAGATCGTTTAGGCGAGCATAGACATCGGGTGTATCCCGGGTTACTTCGTCGCGGATATGGCGGATGCCCAACTCCAGCAGGCGCTGCTTCACCAACGGGAACTCGCCATAGGAGGTGTCTGAATAGCGGAGATGGGTGTTGACGCCGATCGAGTCGACAAACGCGTCGGCTGAGCCCGCTACTGCGCCGATCGCCACAGGGCTCCTACGGAATGGGCCGGTCTCCGCCGGCGGGTCGGGACGGCTGACGCACTGGGCGGCCACCAGTGCGATGACCAACGCGGCCCCCGCCACCCCGGCGTACAGCCGCACCTGGTGCGTTCGTCTCGACGTCAAGGAAGGTGGCCTCGTCTTGGGCGGGGGGCGGGGCTGTGCGTCGCGGTCGACCGTCGGCGCCTTCGGAGAGTACCTGCTTGGCGCGGTCAGCCGACCGCGACCACTCCTCGGATCGACGCTCAATTCGGGTGCTCCGACCGCCGATCTAGGCC
>CADCTF010000030.1 GCA_902805655.1 uncultured Acidimicrobiales bacterium | reverse complement strand
AGAACACGCGTGAGAACCGTGGGAACACGGTTTGTTCTCACCAGGTTCTCACGGCGGGGCACCGTAGGAAGGGTTCCGGCTAAAAGGCCCTCTGACCTGGACTTCTCCTGCGCGCTCGGAGGGATTCGAACCCCCAACCTTCTGATCCGTAGTCAGATGCTCTATCCGTTGAGCTACGAGCGCAGTGGGACCGGAGCAGTGTAGTCCCGACCTACCGGACGTCCCCCAGCGAGACCCTGCCTCCGGGACGCCGCGTGACCGACTCGGCCGCTTTGTCCGACCTCGGCGGGCAAAACACCGTATTGTTCCCGCGAGCGTGGCTCGTCCCGGTTCGGGGGGCGGCGCATGCTGACGTCCAACGGTTGGGGTCTGCACCGCAGGCCTCTCCGGTGAGGCAGAGACTGGAGCGCACCCGCGTCATGGTTTCGATGATCGAGCCGGAGCCGTCAGCGCGGCTCGCCGGCGTGGGTGCCCGTCCGGAACCGGCCGCAGGGCCGAGCGACGCGCGCTTCGCGACCTTGTTGCGGCACGCCTCGGAGATCATCTCCGTGTACTCGAGTGACGGGCGCCTCGTCTACGTCAGCCCGTCCGTGGAACGGGTGCTGGGTGTCGGCGGGTTCGACGCCTTCGGGCCGGACCTCCTCGCCCGCGTGCATGCCGAGGACGTCGATGCCCTCCGTGACGCATTCCGAGGGTGGGCCAGCGGACCGCCCGGCGTCACCGGTGAGCGAGCGGAGTACCGGATCCGCGGAGCTCGCGGCGAGTGGCGATACATGCAGTCGACAGGAGCCAACCTCCTCGACGACCCGAGCGTGCAGGGGGTGGTGGTCACCGCCCGGGACATCACCGAGCAGCGCGTGGCCGAGATGGAGCTCAGCTACCAGGCCGTCCACGACGCGCTCACGGGCCTCCCCAACCAGACGTTGCTCTACGACCGCATCGAGCAGGCGCTGGCCGGCCGCGGCCGGCGTGGCACGTCGGTGGTCGTGCTCTTCATCGACCTCGACCGGTTCAAGCTGGTCAACGACACGTTCGGGCACGCGGCCGGCGACAACATCCTGCTGGCCGTCACCGACCTCCTGTCGGGCACCGCTCGCTTCGAGGACACCATCGCCCGGTTCGGCGGGGACGAGTTCGTGATCTGCGGAGAGGTGGCGGCCGAGGCGGACGCGATCCTGCTGGCCGAACGTGTATGCGCCGTGCTGCGCGGGAGCTTCGGCATCACCGGCCAGGAGGTGTACCTCACGGGCAGCGTCGGCGTGGTGGTGGTGCCGCCCGGCGCCCGGATGCTGGCGGCGACGGCCGTGCGCGACGCCGAGGTGGCGATGTACCGCGCCAAGGAGGCGGCCCGGGGCGGCTATGCGCTCTTCGACCTGGCGTCTCACGCTCGGGTGGTCGAGCGCTACAGCGTCGAGGCCGCCCTTCGGCGCGCCATCGCCCAGGGGGAGCTGCGCCTCTTCTACCAACCTCAGGTGTCCATGGACTCGGGCCGGGTCGTCGGCTTCGAGGCGCTCCTGCGATGGGACCACCCCGAGCGGGGGCTGCTCGACCCGTCCGCCTTCCTGACGATCGCCGAGGAGACCGGTCTCATCGGCCCCATCGGGGCCTGGGTGCTGCGGGAGGCGTGCCGCGATGCCGTCAGCTGGCGCGAGGCCAGGCCCGAGCAACGCATCAGCGTGTCGGTCAACCTGTCGGCCGGGCAGCTGAGCGACCCCGACCTGGCGAGCATGGTGTCGGCCACGCTGGCCTCGACGACGCTCGACCCGGCGCAGCTCTGCCTCGAGATCACCGAGAGCATGCTGATGGAGGATGCACCCGCCGCCGTCAGCACCCTCCGACTGCTCAAGGCGCTGGGCATCAAGCTGGCGATCGACGACTTCGGCACCGGCTACTCGTCGCTGGCCTACCTGAAGCGGTTCCCCGTCGACCAGCTCAAGGTGGACCAGTCGTTCGTGGCCGGGCTCGGCCGCGACCACGAGGACTTCGCGATCGTCGACGCGGTGCTCAACCTGGCCCGCAGCCTGGGGCTGGAGGCCCTGGCCGAAGGCGTGGAGAACCAGCGCCACCTGGCCGAGCTGCACCGCCTCCAGTGCCCGCTCGCGCAGGGCTACCTCTGGAGCCCCCCCGTCCCTGCCGCCTCGGTGCTGCCGATCCTCGATCGACCCGCGACCCAAGGTGCGGCCGCACCCGTCGGCCCCGTCGAGCGCCCCCCCCGAACGACGAGCTCGTCGATCGACATCGTGTCGACGCTGACCCATGAGCTCCGCACGCCCCTCACCGTGATCCGGGCCTACACGGAGGCGGTGCAGGACGCCTTGAGCTCCGACGATCGCGAGACCGTCCTCCGCGGCATCGGGGCCATCGAGCGGAACGCGCAGACGATGGACGGCATCATCAAGACGCTGGCCGATGCCGAGGCGCTGGAGACCGGCAACCTCCTCCTCGACGCCGCGCCGGTCGACCTCGACGCCCTGGTGGCCGAGCTGGTCGAGTCGTCCGCGGCGGTGGTGGGCGACCACACGGTGCACGCCTCGGGTGAGGGCGGCGTGGTGTGGGGGGACACCGTCCGGCTGCAGCAGATCGTCATGAACGTGGTCGCCAACGCAGCCAAGTTCAGCCCCGAGGGGCAGCCCATCCGGATCGAGCTGGAACGTGGCGGGGCCGCCGGCGGCGTGCGGCTCAGCATCATCGACCACGGGCCCGGCATCCCGCCCGAGCTGGTGGGCGACGTCTTCCGCAAGTTCTACCGACACGACCGCACGGTGAAGGGCACCGGCCTCGGTCTCTACCTGTCCCGCTCGCTCGCCCGCGCCCATGGCGGCGAGCTCACGTGCCACCGAGCCGACACCGGCGGCGCCGAGCTGCGGCTGCTGCTCCCCGTGTACGACCCCGCTGTGCTCTCGCGGCGCGAGCCGCACGTGGCCTCTCCGCATGGGACCGATGAGGACACGGGCCGTGCCGATGTCGCCGAGGCGTTCACCCTCGCGGCGGATGCGGCCAGTGCACTGCTGCAAGTGTCCTGCGCCGAGGCGGCGGTTGGCATCTGCATCGAGCTGGTGCATGCGCTCGGCGGCACCACCGTCCCGGCTCGCATGGCCGACCCGTCGGCCGTCGGCGTCGACATCTCCTTCGGCCATGGGGAGCCGCTGCTGGCTGCGGCGGAGCCGGGCTCGGCGGCGAGGGCTTCCATCGAACGGCTCCTACCTCGCTTCGTGGCCAACGCACGGGCGGCGGTGCAGGTGGCCGAGGGCCGCGAGAACGACCCAGACGACCCGTGCACCGATGCACTCACCGGGCTGCCGTGCGGCGCCGCCTTCGAGGCTTCCATGTCGGAGCTGGGTCTGGGCTCGTCACTCGTCGTGGTCGAGCTCGGTGATCTGGAGGCGGGGGACGACGAGGTGCCGGCCACGCGGGCTGCGGCCGTGCGAGAGGATGCGCTCCGCAGCCTGGCGCGGGTGCTTCGAGGAGCCCGCCGCCGCCGAGACGTCCTTGGAAGGCTCGACGGTGACCGGTTGGCCCTTGCCGTCGCCAACGGGACGGAGGAGGAAGCCGTCGAGCGCTTCACCTCGATCGAGGAACGGTGGCGGCAGGTGCGCCCGGTGGCCGCCCCGCTGACATGCGAGGTCGAGCTGCTGTAGAGCGCCGTCGCCGGCGCCCGGCGGGAACCGGTGCCGGGACCTGAGCGGAGAGGGAGGGATTTGAACCCTCGGACCCGGTGAAAGGTCACCTCATTAGCAGTGAGGCCGATTCGGCCGCTCTCGCACCTCTCCCGAGCCCCACACGGTAGCCGCGCGGACCCCGTGCCGAGGCGTGGCGGAGCCGGCCGTACCGGCTCACCGCCCGAACGGCACCTGAAGCGCCTGGGCCGAGATGCGGCGGAACGTCCCGTCGAGCTCGAGGTCGAGCTCCAACCCCCCACTGAGCAGAACCGGTCCCTTCGGCACCTCGTCCGGCGGTGCCACGGGGAAGCGCAAACGGTCGCCCGGGGCCAGGTCGAGCACGCCGGCCGGTGCGGCGGTGGTGACCGTCGCAGGATCGAGGCTCGAGGTGCCGTACATCGATCCGTCGGCCCCCAGCACCACGACCGTGCCGCGGGCGGTGACACGGCCGTCGCCGTCGACGAGTCGCACGCGGGCGGGGGAAGCACCCGCGCTGGACAGCACCAGGCCTGGCCCGTCATCGGCCACGTCGACCTGCACTCGAATGGTGCTGGCCGGCGTGCTCACCAGCGCCACCATCACCTCCTGCAGCAACCGCTCCACCTCGTCGAGTGGCGCCTCCGCGTAGCCGGGGATCATCAGCTCGACGGGCCCACCGGCTCCCGAGAACGAGAGGGAACGCACGACCGAACCGGGCACCGGAGGGGCTGGGGCGGCAAGGTCGGGCAGTGTCCGCAGCAGCTCGGTCACCCGCTTCAGACGCCTGGCATCTACCTTGCCGGCGAAGGTCCCGACGGCATCGAGGTCACCGGCCGTTGGCAGCGACATCGTGGAGCCAAGGAACATCCGGCCGTCACCAGAGGGCTCGATGTGCAGAGTCGCCTCGGTGGACGCGGACCCGCCATGGGCGGCGTAGGCAATCGGCGTGACGCCGTGGCCGGCGGTGTTGGGCACGACGGGCTCCTTGGTTCGTGCGGCGGTGGACGGCTGACAGGCGGCCAGCACGAAGCTGAGACCGCCGAGCATCATGGCGGTCGACCGCAGGCGCGTCACGCGCCGGCAAGGGTGAAGACCGGTTCCGCAGGGTTCCGGTGGGCGTTGATCCACGTGAGCATGAAGTTCACGTGCCGCTGCTGAACCGGCCCCGGCAGCACCGTGCCGGCCAGCTGCCCGCCCATGACGCTGTTGTTGTTGGTGAAGCTCTGTGTGCCGGCGGCATCGGACGTCGGCGTGGCATTGGGGTCGGTGGTGGCGTTCGTCCCGACGACGGTGAGGTAGTGAGCCTGCGAGACCATGTACTCGTCCGGGCTACCGATCATGTGGCCGAACTCGTGGATGGCGGCATTGTTGACGTACTGCCGGTTGTGACTGGACGTGGCGAGGTCGTCGACGAACCAGTTGTTGAGGTTCAGGCCCGGCCACACCGGCACTCCGGCGTGCGCGGTCACGTTGTGGTGGGCGCTCGAGCTGGTGAAGTTCACGTTGAACACGAGCGGCAGGTCGTGGTTGGCGTTCGTCACCTTGTACTTCCGGTTCCACGCCCGCTCGATGTTCGACTGCCAGATGCGCTTCGACCTCGGCAACGCCGTGTTGGCCGCAGGCGTGGCCGCAGTGACGTTCACCCGCACCGTGACCTCGAGCTGATCGCGCCGGTACTCGATGTCCCAGCCCGACGTTCCTGGGAACACCGTGGGCACGAAGATCCCTGCTGCGTTCGGCACCTGGAGCGTCTCGGACCACGCCCCACCCATGCCCGTCTCCGCGTCGAGCATTCCCTGGTCGAGCATGCGAAAGGCGATGACCAGATCGGTGGCGGTGGGGAGCAGGTCCTGCAGCCGCTGCCGAATGCCGGGCAGCGTGCGGGCCACGCGGATCTCGACGTCGGTGAGTCGGCGGAAGGCGGTGCGGACATCGGCGATGGCCGGCCCGGCGGCGAACGCGGCCAGAAGACTGGTGCCCGCCGACGGGATGGCGGCCACCGTGCCGTAGCGGAGCAGCAGCTGCGCCCTCCAGTACTCGTGCGATCCCAGCGCGGCCCGGAGGCGGCCCATGAAGGCGGTGTTGCGCTCGACCGCCTGGCGCCTCTCGGCCGTGGCCGCGGTGATCGCGGCGGTGACGGCGGCCGCGGGCGTGGCTGCTGCCAGCGCTCGATCGAGCTCGTCGACGAGCGACCCGCCCAGCGCGGCCAGGAGCGAGCCCACCTGCCCGTCGCCCACGGCGGCTACCACCCGATCGAGCAGAGCTCTGTTCTGCGAGACCGTGCGTCGGTCGGCCGCGGTTGCGCCGGTGACGGCGGCCACCACCTCGGCCGCCGGGGCGCCCAGCTGCAGCAGGTACTCCAGGCGCTGGCTCAGCGGCGCCCCCAACAGCGCGAGCGCGGTGACCGCGTCCGCCCTCGTGAGCGCACCGGTGATCCTGCCTACCAGGGCGTGGTTGCTGGCAACCGGACGGCGCACCGCCGGAGAGGCCGTGCGCAGGGCAGCCATCATGGCGGCGGTGTCTGGCAACGCCTTCGCCAGCTCAGCGCTCAGCGTCGCGGTGAGCGAGCGCGTCTCAGCCGGTGCCGCAGCGATGGGTACGGCGGCGATGGCCGCCTGGGCGCGTGTCACGCGGGTCTGCAACCGACGCTTCGACGGGTCGTCGAGCAATCCGAAGGCGGTGGTCAGGCGCCCGCCGAGGTCGTGCATCCGGGCGCCGTACCTGGCGATGCCGGATGCCGCCCGTTGCTCCACCTCGTAGAGCAGGCTCTCCACCTCGGCCGCGTTCACGTTGCCCGCGGCCGATGGGTCGCTTGCCGCTGGCCGTGAGCCACGAACGGCCCTGGCGCATTCGCGCATCAGCGCCGAGGCCAGCACCGAAGCACTGGTGAAGGCACCACCGAAGACCCGAATCGACGGCTTGGCCGTCGGCGTGAAGCGATGCGTCACCGGGTCCTCGGTGAAGCCAGGGAACGTGGTTGAGGCGTCGCCTGTGCCCGCCTCGAGGACGATGTCCTTGTAGCTCGCAGGGTCGATGCGCCGGCGGGCCACGAGGGCTTCGATGACCACCCGCAGCGCATCCGCCTGCTCATTGGCCTCGATGTGGATGCCGGCCCGGTAGGCCGCTCCGTTGGTCAGCGCCGGGATCTGCCGCGACGGAGCATCCACCTGGGCCTGCGTGCCAAAGGCCAGCAGCAAGCGCACGCGCCAGTAGGCCGAGGACGTCAGCAGGGTCTTGAGCCGGTCGACCAGAGCGGCGTCGTCCAGCGCGGCCCGGCGCTGCGCGGCGTCGGCGGCGAAGGTGCCGACGATGCGGACGAGATCAGCCTCGGTGCCGGCCGGCGTGGCCACGACCACGTCGAAGATGTCGGCCAGCGACGCCCGCAGCCCGACCAGCACGTCGCGCATCTGTGCAGGTGGCAAGGCGGTGCGCAGGCGGGCGATGAGCTCGCGGTCGGCCAGAGCCAGCGACTTGGACGGAGCGGTGGCGGAGCTGCTCAGGCGGATGGCGGCGACGCCGTCCACCGCGGTCGGGCCGTCGACAGTGGCGTTGAGCTGGTCGACGAAGGGCGCACCCAGCGAGGCCAGCAGCATCAGCCGCTCGGCCCTGGGTAGGCGGTCGCGCAGCAGCACCATGGTGGCGCCGTCAGCCCGCACGTCCGCCTTCTGGCCGGTCGGAGCGGTGCGCGCGGCGCTGACCATGGCCGCCGCCTCGGCACCGGCGCCCCGCATGCCGGCGTTGAGCACCTCGCGCAGTGCGGCCCCGAGCGACGCCAGTGCCCGCATGGCGTCAGGCCGCGGCAGTGCCGTCTCGATGCCGCTGACGAGGGCCGGATCACTGAGGACGACTCGCCGCTCGGCCGCCGGGGCGGCGGTGATCTCAGCCGTCACCCCGGCCGCGGTGGGGGCCGGTGCAGGGGCCGTGGCCGTGGCCATGGGCAGGCGCTCGGCCAGCGTCGCCCCCAGCGCCCGCATCACCCGCAGCGAGCTGGCTCGCTGCAGCAACGTGGGCAGCTTCCGCACCAGCCTCGGGTCGCGCCGGGTGTTGGGTCGCTCGTCCACCGGAGCCGTGCGGATGGCCTTGAGGATGGCGGCCAGCAGCTTGGCGTCGGTGTTGTCGGGAGCAACGGTGTCGTCGAGCACGCGGTTGATGTCGTCGGTGAGCTGCGCCGGCATCCCGACCGGCGCCCGCTGCACGGTCACCGGCAAGGGTGCCACCGGTGTGGGCGGTGGTGTGCCGGTCCTTCGCCGCACCGCGTCCACGAGAGCACGGTTGCCCACGAGGCGCTGCAGCTGCAGCGCGAGTCGCGGGCTCACGTTGACGCCGCCCGGCACGACGTCGGGCCCACCGCTTCGCTGATTCGCCTCGGTGCCGCGGGACGGCCCCCGGGGCTCTTGCTCCGTCGGGGACGGTGCTCTCTCGCGCGCTGGTCCGGCCACTCCCCTCCGATCCCTAGGCGGTCACGGTAGAGCAGCAGACGGCTGATCCGGCCGGTCGGGGAGCAGGTGTGCCCCTTCGTGCAGCCCCCAGCCGGGCGACTTCGACGGCAACCCGAAGAACGATCTCATCACCCGAACGGGGGTGTCCCTCAACCGATCCGTCGTTCGAGGAGCGGTATCCATGCGGTAGCCCGCTCCTCCCGGCTCGTCATCGGGCCCGGTGTTGTTTCAGAGTTGCGCGCCGCGCACCGATGATCACTTATGCGCCTACGCGAGAGCAGCTCCTATCAGGGGCGCGCTTTTCCGCTGTTGGTCCTGTTCGCGCTGCTCCCCGTGCTTCTCCTCACCGGTACGAACAGGGTGCTGACGAGTCGCGAGGTGACGAACGAGGTGCGGGCCCGGGTGGGCACCACCGCCGACGTGAGCGCCATGACCATCAACCAGCAGACGTCGGGGCTGGCCGACCTGGTGAGCTCCTACGCCGATCGGCCGAGCCTGGTCGCGGCTCTGGCCGGCGGCGACACGGAGACCCTCGACGACCCGACGGTGCTCGAGCACATCCGGAACCTGCGCAGCCATCGCGCCGGGATCACCGGCACCTTCGTGGCGACTGTCGACGGCACCGTCGTCGCCGTTGACCCGCCGAGCCCAGGGGTGGTCGGCCGCAACTTCTCGTACCGCGACTGGTTTGCCGGTGTTCAAGCGACCGGCGGTCCGTACATCTCGGAGGCGTACAGGACCACGCTCGCCGGCGAACCGCTCGTGGTCGCAGCCGTGGACTACGTCCGGGCGCCTTCCGGGGAGCCGCTCGGCATCATCGCCGCGGTCTACAGCCTTGATGCCGTCCGGTCGTACGCCACCGACCTGGCCGAAGCCCAAGGCATAGAGCTGCAGGTGACGGACCAGCGAGGAACGCTGTTGTCCGCGGGGGGCGGCCAAGGCCTCGTCTCCACCACTGGGGATCACCGAGTCGTCGACGCGCTCAGCGGCAACAGTGGCATCGACCAAGCAGACGGGGCCGTCTCGGCGTGGGCGCCGGCCCGCGCTGCCGGGTGGACGGTCGTTGCGTCGATACCCGAGGCGCACGCCTTCACCGGCCTTCGGGACGTCGAGCGCCTTCAGCTCGGTACAGCCGCGCTCGTCGTCTTGATCGTGCTCGCCGGGGTGGCCGCCCTGCAGCGCTCACGCCGTGGCAGGTCTGCGGCGGAGCTGCTCTCCCGCGCTCGCGAGCACGAGCTGTCCGGAGTGCTGGCCGCATCCAGCGACGCGTTCATCAGCATCGACACGGTCGGCGTCGTGACGGCCTGGAACAGTCGGGCCGAGAAGCTGTTCGGTTGGCCCGTGGAGGCGGCCATCGGCTCCAAGCTCTCCGACCTCATCATCCCGCCCGAGCGTCGGGTGTCTCTCGCGACATCGCTCGCCCGCCACCTTTCGGAGAATCCCTCGGTCGGGACGGGGAAGCGAATCGAGATCACCGCGCAGCGGCGCGAGGGCGGGACCTTGCCGGTCGAGCTGGCCGTGTGGCCCCACCAGGACGGAGGTGGCTACAGCGCGTTCGTGCACGACATCAGTGACCGCCTGGCGGCACAGAGGGCGCTGGAGACAGCGCGAGACGCTGCCCTGTCGGGCAGTCGCCTCAAGTCCGAGTTCCTCGCCAACATGAGCCACGAGATCCGCACGCCCATGAACGGCGTGATCGGCATGAGCGAGCTGCTCCTGCGCACCGATCTCGACCCGGAGCAGCGCAGCTTCGCCGACACCGTCCGGTCGAGCGCCGAGTCGCTGCTCACCGTGCTGAACGACATCCTCGACTTCTCGAAGATCGAGGCCGGCAAGCTCGATGTGGAGAGCGTGGACCACGACGTGCGGAGGGTCGTCGAGGACACGACTGCGCTGCTCGTTGCCCAGGCCCAGAAGAAGGGTCTCGGGCTGACCTGCGTGGTCTACCCGGAAGTGCCGGCCATGGTGCAGGGTGACCCGGCGCGTCTGCGCCAGGTGCTGAACAACCTGCTGGGAAATGCCGTCAAGTTCACCGCCACCGGCGAGGTGAGCCTCGTCGTCGGCCTGGCTCGCGCCGAGCACCACGGGTTACCCGTCGAGCTGCTCGAGCTCGAGGTGACCGACACCGGGATCGGCATCGACCCATCCGCCCTCGAACGACTCTTCGAGGCCTTCACCCAGTCCGATGCGTCCACTACCCGGCGCTACGGCGGCACCGGGCTCGGCTTGGCCATCAGTCGCCAGCTCGTCGAGCTGATGGGCGGGGAGCTCACCGTGCGGAGCGTTCTCGGCGCCGGCAGCACCTTCACCGTCCGGCTCCCGCTGGTGCCCAGCGCGAGTGGTGGGCAGACCGAGGCTCCTTCGACGAAGAAGGCCGCCACCGGTCGGCTGGCGCCCAACGGTCGCACCGTGCTGCTGGCCGAGGACAACGTCGTGAACCAGATGGTGGCCTGCGCCACCCTCGAGCATCTCGGCTACGCGGTCGATGTGGTGGCCGACGGAGCAGAGGCGCTGGCCGCGCTCGCGCTCTCCTCGTACGACGCCGTGCTGATGGACTGCCAGATGCCCGAGATGGACGGCTACGCGGCAGTCGCAGCCCTACGGCTTCGCGAGCGGGACATGGGCGGAAGGCGCACGCCGGTGATCGCGCTGACCGCCTCGGCCATGGCATCGGACCGTGACCGGTGCCTGTCGGCGGGCATGGACGACTACCTGTCGAAGCCGCTTCGCACGGAAGACCTGTCTGCGGTGCTGCAGCACTGGGTGCTCAATGCGGAACCCCAAGAGCCGGCCATCCCAGCCTCGAGCTAGCACCCGTCGCACTACCGGAACCGGGGATTGATGACGGCCCGGCGGCGGCGCCAGTACGCGATGGTGGCGGCCATCAGCAGCGGACCCCAGGCTGCGGCAGGGACGTAGCACGCGGCCATGAGCTTGGCCCAGCCCGAGCCGGGCTGGTCGGCGAACCCGCTGACGTTGTCCCAGCTCACCACGCTCATGACGCTCAGCGCGGCGACGACCATGGCACCGAGTGCCGCCGGCACGACCACCAGCAAGGGCGGTATCCGCCGGCCACCAACCCCTGGGACCCACCTTGGCACCACCTCGCCCCAGCGATGGACCAGACCGAGAGTGAGAGATGCCGCCACCAGCGACAGCGCGGTGAGGGACAGGACGTAGGTCGTGCCGGGACCGGGGATGCGCTGGCTCCGCAGCTCGGCGTCGCTCCAACCGAGGGGGACGCCGAGACCCACGGCGGTTCGCCACACGCCGGAGGGGACGACGCTCAGCACCGCTCCGTACGCCGCCAAGACGGCCCAGCGCGGGGTGCCGGGGGCGATCCCGGTGCTCATCGTCGGGCGTTCCGTCGATCGTTGGATCATGGCGGAGCGGGAGGGATTTGAACCCCCGGATCTTTCGATCTCCGGTTTTCAAGACCGGCGCATTCGGCCACTCTGCCACCGCTCCCTGGCCGCGGAGGCTAGCGCCGGATCTGGTCTCGGATCGAGGTGATCCAGGCGTCGGCCGCCTGCCAGGACGCTTCGGCCTCGCGTCGCAGCGCCGGAGCGTGCTCGCTGGCCGCAGGGTACGAGCCCAGGAACTTGAGCTCGGCCAGCTGTGCGTGGAGGTTGCGCAGGCAGTCGGCCACCACCTCGTCGGCCACGTGGCCCTCGAGGTCGATGATGAAGCAGTAGTCGCCGAGTCCACGACGCGTGGGGCGGCTCTCCAGCTTGGTGAGGTTGATGTTCCGGGAGGCGAACTCACTGAGGATGCTCAGCAGGCTCCCCGGGCGGTCGGCCCGCTGGAAGCAGACGATGCTCGTCTTGTCGTGCCCCGTCGGAGCGGGCACGCAGCCCGGGGAGCCGTTGGGGGCCACGAGCACGAAGCGGGTGGAGTTGTCGGGGTGGTCCTCGATCTCGGACTCGAGGATCTCCAGCCCGTAGAGCTTCGCGGCCAGCGCCGTGCCCACTGCGGCTGCGTGCGGCGGGCGCTCCTCGCCCACGTAGCGCACGGCCTCGGCGGTCGACGTCGCGGCGTGGACCTCGACGTCGGGCATCCGGTCGGCGAGGAACATGCGGCACTGGGCCAACGCCTTCGGGTAGCTGTGGATCTCCCGCACGTCGGCCATCGCGGTGCCGGGCGGCACCAGCAGGTGCAGGCTGATGCGGAGGATCACCTCACGCTGGATGAGCACGTCTCGCTCGAAGATGAGGCTGTCGAGCGACTCGTTGACGGTGCCGTCGATCGAGTTCTCGAGGGCGACGAAGCCCAGGTCCACCTCGCCCTTCTGGGTGCCGGCCAGCACGTCGAGCATGGTGCGAATGGGGACGAGCTCGGCTTGCACCAGATCGGGCTGGGTGCGCAGCGCCTCTTCACCGAACGTGCCAGGAGGGCCGAGGAAGCCGATGCGGGTCATCAGGCAGGGCAGGATAGGTGCCGTCATGGATGAGCCCGCCCTCCGCCAGCTGCTCGACGACGTCCGCTCAGGTGCGGTGTCCGCGGACGGCGCCGTGGCGCGCCTGCAGCGCCTGCCGTTCGCCGACCTGGGCTTCGCCCGCGTCGATCATCACCGCGCCCTGCGCCAGGGCCACCCCGAGGCGGTGTACGGGCCGGGCAAGACCGCGCAGCAGTGTGCGGCCATCGTGGCCGAGCTGCTGAGCGAACCGGGAGCCGGCCCGATCCTGCTGACCCGCGCCACGCCGGCGCAGGCCGAGGCGGCGCTGGCCGCCAACCCGGACGGGCAGCAGACGGGTCACACCGTGGTCTGGCGTCCGGCGGCCCCGCGACCCGGGCGGGTCCTGGTCATCACCGCCGGCACCGCCGACCTCCCGGTGGCCGAGGAGTGCGTGGTCACCCTCACCGCGCAAGGGTTTCGGCCCGACCTGATAGCCGACTGTGGCGTAGCGGGGGTGCACCGCCTGCTGGCCACGATCGACGAGCTGCGGGGAGCGGACGCCATCGTCGTGGTGGCCGGCATGGAGGGGGCGCTGGCCAGCGTGGTGGGGGGCATCACGGCCGCCCCGGTGGTGGCCGTGCCCACCAGCACCGGCTACGGCGCCGCCTTCGAGGGCATCACCGCCCTGCTCGCCATGCTGAGCTCGTGTGCCTCCGGCCTGACCGTGGTGGGCATCGACAACGGGTTCGGGGCGGCATGCGCCATCCACCGGATGATGCCGTGAGCCGAGGAGCGTGGTTCCACTGCTTCTCGGGCATCGCGGGTGACATGGCGCTCGGGTCGCTGCTCGACGCCGGCGCCGACCTGGCCGAGGTGACCACGCTGCTACAGCGCCTGCCGGTGACGGGCTGGAGCATCGAGCCACAAGCGGTGCTGCGAGGAGGCATCGCCGCTACCGCGCTCACCGTGCACGGCGAGGACGACACGGTCGTGCGCACGCACGCCAACATCATCACCATCATCGACGAGGCCCGGTTGCCCGAGCGGGTGAGGACGCGCGCCCTGGCCACGTTCAGCGCGCTGGCCGAGGCCGAGGGCCGGCTGCATCAGCGCTCGCCGGCCACCGTGCACTTCCACGAGGTCGGGGGCATCGACGCCATCGTCGACATCGTCGGCACCTGCGCCGCCCTCGAGGTGCTCGGTGTGGACGAGGTGCACGCCAGCGCGGTGGCCACCGGCACCGGCACGGTGCGCACCGCCCACGGCATCCTCCCCAACCCGGCCCCAGCCGTGGTCGAGCTGCTGCGCGACGCCCCGACGTACGGGCGGGCCGTCAACCTCGAGCTCACCACCCCCACAGGGGCCGCGCTGCTGGCCGCGCTCACTGCCGGCTGGGGGCCGCTGCCGGCCATGCGCATCGAGGCCACCGGCTACGGCGCCGGGGGCCGCGACCTCGAAGAGCTGCCCAACATGACCCAGGTGGTGGTCGGCCGGCTCGGCGCCATGGTCGACGAGCCGCCGCGCGGTCAGCCGGTGGTGCTCCTCGAGGCCAACCTCGACGACGCCACCGGCGAGACTCTGGCCCACGCCATCGCCCGGCTGTTGGAGGCGGGGGCGCACGACGCCTGGATCACCCCCATCGTCATGAAGAAGGGCCGGCCGGCCTACACCGTGAGCGCCCTGGCCGACCCCGCCCTCGCCGCGCAGATCGCCTCCACCCTCATGACGGAGACCGGCTCACTGGGAGTACGGGGTCAGAACCTCGAGCGCTGGCCCGCCCGCCGATCGCTCGAGCAGGTCGACGTGCAGGGCATGGCGGTGCGCATCAAGGTCAGCCCGGGGCGAGTGAAGGCCGAGCACGATGACGTGGCCCACGTCGCCCGGGTCACCGGCCTGCCCCTGCGGGAGGTGCACTGGCAGGCCGAGACGGCGTGGCGAGGCCGGGCTGACGAGCCACCGGCCGACGAACCCGCCTAGCCCCCGCGGCCGAGCGAAATTCGGTCGCGATCGACGTTGACGCCGGGCATGCTGCCTGCATGACGACCGTGATGGTGTTCCGTGTCCGGGGCGGCCGGGCCCTGGGGGTGGCACCAGCTCGATAGGCGGTGGTGCCGTCGTCTGGTCGAGCAGGCCGACATCCGGCCGGGCGAGCTCGTCCTCGACGTCGGTGCCGGCACCGGGGCCATCACCTCCGAGCTGGTCGATGCCGGCGCCCGGGTCGTGGCGGTCGAGCTGCACGCACGCCGGGCCGCCACACTGCGCAACCGTTTCGCCGGCCGGCCGGTGAAGGTAGTGCAAGCCGACGCGTCTGCGCTCCGGTTGCCGGGGCGCCCGTTCAAGGTGGTCGCCAACCCGCCTTTCGCCATCTCGACTGCGCTGCTGCGCCAGCTCACGAACCCGCGAAGTCACCTCGAGCAGGCGGCGCTCGTGCTGCCGGCCTGGGCGGCTGTTCGGTGGGCGGCCGGTCGAGGCGTCGGAGGCATCGCGTCGAGATCGCGCTTCACGATCGAGCTCGGCTCCCGCGTTCCGGCGCGGGGTTTCCGGCCTGCTCCCCCGGAAGCCGCCCGCCTCCTGCTGATCCGGCGTAGCGGACCTACTCCGCGACGAGCTCCTCGGAGCGGCTGACGGCGCGGCTGGCCGTGGCGCCGTGCACGACCACCGACAGCAGGATGGTCATGAGCACGACCGACCAGATGCGCGCCGCGCCCGGGAAGTCGGCGTCCACCCCGGCGTGGGCGAGGTAGTAGATCGAACCCATGCCTCGGATGCCGAAGCCGGCGATGACGAGGCGCTGGACCCGATGCAGGCCGGTGCCGAGCAGGCTCAACCATCCGAACACCGGCCGTACCACCACCACCAGGGCCACCGCGACGAAGGCCTCCCGCCAGCCGAGGCTGCCGAGGCCGCCCTGCGCGACGGCACCGCCCACCAGCAGCAGCAGCAGTGCGCTGCCGAGGCGCTCCACCGTCTCGGTGGCTTCGTGCAGCACTTCGTGGTACTCGTGGTCGCGCTCGTGGTCCCGGAGCACCAGGGCAGCCACGAACACGGCCAGGAACCCGTAGCCGTGAGCCAGCTCGGCGAGGCCGTAGACGAGCAGCGTGGCGCCGACGGCGGCGATGCCCTCGGTGGTGCGGGCCAGCTGCGTGGTCGGCGGGCTGCGGAACACGAGCCACCCGAGGGCCCGCCCGCTGGCGTAGCCGACGATGAGGGCGGACGCGAGCTTCACCACCACGTCGTCCACGAACCATCCCACCAGCCAGGGTCCACCGGCCAGCAGCGCGATGGCCGCGTTGGTGAAGGGGAAGGCAAGGGCATCGTTGAGGCCGGCTTCGGCGGTGAGGGTCACCTTCACCTCGGTCTCGTCTTCCGAGTTCGGCCCGCCCACCTGCACATCTGACGCCAGCACAGGGTCGGTGGGCGCGATCACAGCGCCGAGGAGCAGCGCGCTGGCCGGCACCAGCCCCAGGAGACCCCACCCCAGCAGTGCCGTCGCGGCGATGGTGAGGGGCATGGCGATGGCGAGCAGGCGCCACGTCGGCATCCACGAGCGCCACCCGAACCGCCGGTCGAGCTTCAGGCCGGCCGCGGTCAACGACACGATGACCACCAGCTCGCTCAGTCGCTCGGCGATCGTGCCCTCGGCGAACGGGTCGGGCACGGGGAGGTTGTCGACCGCCAGGTAGAGGACGAAGCCGGCGACCACCTGCAGGATCGGCAGCGAGAGTGGCAGTGAGCGCAGCGCTCGCGGCAGCACGGACGACGCCAGGATGGCGGCACCCAGCACCACGAGGAACACCTTGTACTCGCTCATCGCCGAGGCCTACCCCGGTCAGCCACCGCCCCACCTCTACTGTGCCGCCGTCCCCCCTTACGGTGAGCGTGCCTCCCAGGCCGGGGCTTCTGGGTCTCGACATCTGTTCGGCGTGAGCAAGGATGGCGGTTGTGGCTGGTGGCCTTATGGGACTCCTCGACGATGTGGCTGCACTGGCGAAGCTCGCGGCGGCGTCGGTCGATGACGTCGGTGCCGCTGCGGGGCGGGCCAGCATGAAAGCCGCAGGCGTGGTCGTCGACGACGCCGCCGTCACCCCGGGCTACGTCCGCGGTCTCGCGGCGAACCGGGAGCTTCCGATCGTTCGCAAGATCGCAGTCGGGTCGCTCCGGAACAAGGTGCTCTTCATCCTCCCGGTGGCGCTCGTCCTGAGCTCGGTCGCGCCGGCGCTCGTGGAGGTGATCCTCATGGCCGGCGGCGGGTACCTCTGCTACGAGGGCGCGCACAAGCTCATCGGAGCCATCCGAGGTGACGACCACGACCACGACGTGCCGGCGGCCATGTTGGGACAGGACGCCGAGGAGGCCACCGTCTCTGGTGCCATCAGGACGGACTTCATCCTGTCGGCTGAGATCATGGTCATCTCGCTCAAGGAGGTGATCGACGAACCGATCCTCAACCGCGCCGCGATCCTGGCCATCGTGGCGCTGTTGATCACGGTCGTCGTCTACGGCGCCGTCGCCGCCATCGTGAAGATGGACGATGTCGGACTTGCGCTGTCGACGCGCGGGTCCGAGAGCTCGCAGCGCGCCGGCCGCTTCCTCGTCCGGGCGATGCCTGTGCTCCTGCGCGGGTTGTCGACCGTCGGCATCGCCGCGATGCTCTGGGTGGGCGGGCACATCCTGCTCGTCGGCGCCGATGAGCTCGGCTGGCATTGGCCCTATGGCGTCGTGCACGATCTCGAGGAACTGGTGCACGCGGCTCCGGCGAGTGCCGTCCTGGAATGGCTCGTCAACACGGCAGCATCAGCGGCCGTCGGGCTGTCCGTGGGCCTGGCCGTGAACGCCCTGGTCTCGAAGGTGCGGTCGGCGCGGGGCGGCTCCGCCCACTGAGCTGACGTCGGGATCGCCAGGCGCTGTCGCCAGGGCGGCCACGGAGGAGTAGGAGGGGGCTCTGATCTCGAAGTCCTCCGGCAGCTCGTCGGCACCGCCTTCAGCATGAACGGCCGGGTCGGAGGGGTGGCGTTCATTGCCTCGGAGGCCTGCAGGATCTGCCGCTGCACGGTATCTGGGATCCCCTCGACGGTCGGGAGGGCACCACCCGGGCATCTGGGCAGCAGCGAAACTGTCGCCAACATTCTGAGCCGCTACCGGATCCCAGGCGGTTCGGCCCGGCCGGGCCTTGACGATCTTGCCGGCCAGGAGCGAGGGGGCCGAACCTTCGCGACTTCGGGAACCGTGCGCCGGGCGTCATCGTCCCACCGTCGTGCGCAGAGTGACGTTTGCGGTATGCCTCATCATCCTTGGGCTCTGCTTTGGTGCCGCCTGTGCAGAGGACGACTGCCACTCGGACAACGGCGCAACTTGGTGTGACGACTTTGCGCCGCTGGAAGGAACCAAACGGGCGAGGTGACTGGCTCTGGTCGGGTGCCGCCCCGATGGCTCGGTATTAACGTTTCGTCCAGGGACGACTGTCGAGGGGGAGCATGACGATCACCGCAGGGACTGATGTCCAGGTCCGCAAGCTCACGGGACCGATCGCTGCCGAGATCACCGGCGTCGACCTGGCCGACCTCGATGATGCGACCTTCGCGGTCATCCGAAGCGCGCTGCTCGAGCATGGTGTCATCGTCTTCCGCGGCCAGCACAACCTGACACCGGAGTCGCACAAGGCCTTCGGGCAGCGCTTCGGTGACCTCCACACCCATCCGGCGGCTCCGGGGCCAGAGGGTCATCCCGAGATCTTGCTGCTCAAGAACTCGGGCAAGGAGAAGACGATCACCGAGGTCTGGCACTCCGACGTGTCGTGTGAGCAGCGACCCCCCAGCGTGTCCGTCCTGCGGGCCATCGAGCCGGCCGAGTACGGCGGCGACACGATGTGGGCCAACCAGTACCTGGCCTACGACCGCCTCTCCGACGGCATGAAGCGCATGCTCGAAGGCCTGCGGGCGGTCCACAAGGCCTTCAACCTCGAATCCGTCCATCCCGTCGTGCGTACTCACCCCGAGAGCGGTCGCAAAGCGCTCTACGTGAACGGCGGCTTCACCCGTCGCTTCGAGGACATGACAGTCGCCGAGAGCCAGCCGCTGTTGCGCTACCTCATCGAGGCGGCCACAACTCCGGACCTCTGCTACCGCCACCAGTGGGCCCGCGGCGACGTCGTCATGTGGGACAACCGCGGCGTCATGCACTTCGCGGTGCACGACTACGGCGACCTGAACCGGGTGATGCACCGGGTCACCGTGCAGGGCGACGAGCCTCGCTGACCCGATTGTAGAAACGGAACCGGAGCGACGACGAAGGAGATTCGTCAGTGTCGTGAGGCCGTGGAGAACGAGGCCGGGACCATGGGCGAGCAGCCGGAGAGTGGTCCCTACAGCCGAGCGAGCCGGTCAAGCCGCGGCCATGGTGCGCTTGCAGCAACGCACCGGCACAGCCTCCATTCGACGCCTTTAGCGACACCCTATTCCGGCGGCGGGTGGCGTCAACTGGTGCAGTAGTGCCTCTAGCGCAGGCCACATGTTCTCCGGCCGAGTGAAGTCTCCCGCCACCGTTCGACGTCCGCCGACCTTGTCCAGGATGTCCCTGACCAGGACCATCCGCACCCCGGTCCTCCGCGTCCGCAGCGATCTCCACGCGTTCCGAAAACCCAGAGCCGGTCACGTGGGGCCGGGTGACCAGCGTCGCGCTGGACGCTGACCGTCGTCGGCGGTCAGCTGATCCGGGCCGGGAGCGGCCCGGTGTTCATGTTCGTGCTGGCGAAGAGCGAGGCGGGCTGAGCTCAGGAGAGGGGGCCGCTGCCCGAGATCTCGTAGCGGGTGATCGCAGAGGACCGCACCTGCACCGGCGGCGGCGCGCCAGCGGGGATCGCCGGTGTGGCGGCGCGAGCGCCCGCGTGGGCGGCGAGGGCGTCAGCGCTCTCCCAGCTCTCGAAGAGCACGACCCGCCCCGGTTCGATCGGGTTCGCGGCGAAGACGTAGCCGAGGCATCCGCCCTCGGCGCAGGAGGCACGCATGCTCCTCCCGGTCGCGCAGGAAGGCGTCGCGATGCTCGGGGGCGACCTCGAACGTTCCGGCGACGATGACCATGGGAGCCATCATCGCCCTGCGGGTAGACACCGACCATGGCCGATGTCGACTTCTTCTGGGACCCCGTCTGCCCGTGGGCGTGGCTGACGTCGCGTTGGGTCGTGAACGTGACGGCGGAGCGGCCGATGGAGGTCGACTGGCGGTTCATCGCCCTCCGCATCGTCAACGAGGACCGGGACTACGAGAAGGAGTTCCGGCCCGGCTACGAGCGCGGTCACACCCGGGGCCTCGAGCTCCTGCGGGTGGCCGCGGCGCTGCGGGCCGAAGTCGGGCCCGAGGCCGTCCTGCCGTACTACACCGCCGTGGGGACGGCGCTGCACCTGGAACGACGGCACGAGGAGTTCGACGCGCCGGCCGGGTTCGAGCGGGTGCTGGGCGAGCTGGGGCATCCCACCCGGTTCGCGGCCGCCGCGCTGGACAACAGCTACGACACCGTGATCCGAGGGGAGACGAAGCTCGCGCTCGAGCGCACGGGGGGCAACATCGGCACACCGGTGCTGACCTTCGGCCCGCCCGACGGTCCGAGCTTCTTCGGCCCCGTGATCAACCGGGCGCCCACGGGCGCAGCGGCGGTCGAGCTGTGGGACGCAGTCGTGGCCCTCGGCTCGAACCCCCACTTCAGCGAGCTCAAGCGATCACTGCGAGGCCGCCCCCAGTTCGACTGAGGCGGACGACGACGTCGAGCCGGGCGTCGACGAAGGCTGCGCCGTCCACGTCGTCGACGATGGTCGCCGGCGTGGCTCGCGGCAAGTGCGTCGGCGAACCTGCGACCCAGTCGCTCATCGCCGAGGCGATGGGCCAGCACGGGCCGAAGGGGTACATGTACGGGGCCATCGGCTTCTCGGTGCTCGTCGAGGCGCTGAACATCCCAGGCCGCAAGGGCAAGGAGCCGGTCACTCTGCACGACCTTCGTCGAGCGGAGGGCGACGAACGTCGCCGCCAGCTGAGCGTTCGGGTCTCGGTCAGCGCATGAGGTAGGTGCGCCGCTGCTCGTTGTCCGCCACCGACGCCTCGTCGGGAACAGGGGCGACCCGCACGGTCAAGGTGATCTGGCCCCTCGGCTCCGGCCGCACCGACAGCACCACGGTGCGACGCTGCCCGGGCGCCAGGTCCACCAGCTCGCGGCTGGAGTCGCTGCCGCCATCCCACTGCGCGCTCGCCTCCACGGCCACCCGGGACTCACTCGCGCTGCCGGCATTGGCCACGACGACGTGCACCCGCAACGTCGAGGTCGGCGGGAGCACCGGAATGCCGTTGTCGATCGTCACGGGGTCGGGCACCACGGAGAACGTGAGGATGTTCACGTCGTGTGCAGGCCCACGCGCGACCCCGGACCGAACCCGGTTCAACAACGCCGCCATCCCGGACCGGGTCCAGGCACCGCCGGCTGCGATCCAGCGGGACTGGGGCATCGTGGCCTGCACCTCCGCCGGAAGGGCCCGGACGAAGAGCTCGTAGGCCCGATCCGCCACCTCGAGCTCGGTGCCCATCGCCACCAGGCGATCGGGCGCGTCCGGTGAACCACCGGCGGGTTCGGAGCCGATGCGGGCGACCTCTGCCCGGAGCGCTCTCGAGACATCCGCGCGAGTGGTCAGCGCGGTCAACAGGAGCCCGTGGGTGGGGCCGTAGGCGTCCGGCACCTGCACCTCGTCGACCCGCCGCCGGGCCTCAGCGGTGTCACCTTCGAGTCGTTCGAGCGCGGCCAGCAGCTGCAGACCGCTCAGCTCGCCCGCCCGGCCGAGGGTGGCCGCGAGGTCGGCCCCGTGCCCCGACGACAGGTCGGCGACGGGCCGCACCGCATCTACGTAGGCCACGCCCGGGTCCGGCCCCTCTGCGCTGGTGGAGGCAATCGAGCTCACGGCCAGTGCCAGGATGGCGGCCACGGTGGAGAGGAGAGCGATCTGCCTCAGCCGACCCGCCGTTCCGAGCCGGCGATCGCGAGCTCGCGATCGCCGCGCCCCCATGCGACGCCACGCTACCGGTGGGTCGTCGTGGCGCCGCTTCCGCGCCGGCGGGTGCGACCAGGCACCATGGAGGGCATGAGCACGCCGTCCGGTGACACCAAGACGCAGACCCCAGCACCACGCCTCGATCAGGATGACCATGAGCGCTTCGCCCACTACGTGATCGGTGGCGGTGAGGCGATCACCCGGAGCATGGTGACCGGGGAGCCGGTCACGGCGCTCTGCGGCAAGATCTGGGTGCCGTCACGTGACCCCGAGCGGTTCCCGGTCTGCCCGACGTGCGAAGGCATCAAGAAGGAACAGGGTTGGTAGGGGAGCTGGTGCGCCTCATCAAGCGCCGGGCACGCCTGGCCGCGCCGAGGTGGACGGACCGGGCTCTCGGCTGGGCGCTGCCTGCCCTCCTCCTCGGCGCGTTCGGAGGGCGCTTCGGCCGGCGCGCCGCGTGGCGTGGCCTGATGTCCGTCGCACTCAGCTCGGCCGTCAGCGCCGGCCTGGCGAAGGTCGCAGGTTCTCCTGTGCCGACCCGGAGCGACAAGCTGCGAGCGCTCCGGCCGGGACGGCGAGTGGCCCCGGCGGCCGCCTCTCCCCTGCAACCGGCGGCGTCCGCCGTCGGGTTCGCAGCGGGTGCAGCCCAGGAGGTGCCGCTCGCGGGCATCCCACTCGGGATGTCGGCGCTCTGGTTGGCGACCCGTCGGAGCCCCCACGCCTCGCAGCAGCCAGGCGCCGTGCTGGCCGGTGCCGCCACCGGAGTCTTGACCTCGCTCGTCACTCGGCGCCTTTGGCCCGTGGCGCCCCGCACCCCGGCCGAGATCCGCCCCGCCCTCACCCGGGTCGGCGAGGAGCCGTCACCCGACGGCGAGGGCATCACCATCGTGGTCAACACCTCGGCCGGGCCGGCTCTGCGCCGCAGCCCAACCGTCGAGCTGCAGGAGCGACTCCCGGGCGCCTCGGTCGTCGAGGTGGAAGGCGAAGCGGTTTCCCAGGCCCTCGAGGAGGCCGCCCGTGAGGCACGCGCGGTGGGCGTGGCCGGCGGCGATGGGTCGATCAACGCGGCAGCCGGCCTGGCTTGGGCTGCCCAGAAGCCCCTCATGGTCGTGCCGGGCGGCACGTTGAACCACCTGGCCAGGGACCTCGGGATCGAGTCGGTGTCCGATGCCGTCGAGGCTGTCTCCAAGGGCAACGCGGTATCCGTCGACCTGGCCACCATCGCCGGCAAGACGTTCCTCAACACGGCCAGCTTCGGGGCCTATGTCGACCTGGTCGATGCCCGTGAGCGCCTGGAGAGCCGCATCGGCAAGTGGCCGGCGGTGCTCGTCGCCCTGACCAACGTGCTGCGCAAGGGCACGCCGGTGGAGGTGGAGATCGACGGGCGGCGGCGCTCGGTGTGGATGATCTTCATCGGGAACTGCCGGTACCACCCGGAGGGCTTCGCTCCGAGCTGGCGCGAGCGCCTCGACGACGGACAGCTGGACGTGCGGGTCGTCGACGGCACCCAGCCGTTCGCCCGCTCCAGGCTCATCCTCGCCGTGCTCACGGGTCGGCTGGGCAAGAGCCGCGTGTACGACACGTGGCGGACTCGGGAGATGCACGTCAAGGTGCTCGGCGGGCCGTTGCGGCTGGCTCGGGACGGCGAGACGTTCGACGGCCCGGCGGAGTTCGAGGTGTGCAAGGCCGAGCGGCCCGTGCACATCTACGTTCCCGAGCGCTGATCGCCGGTGCCGGCGCCGGCGCAGGTGTGTCAGCGGAGGTTCACTCGCCGGCACCTTGCTTCTTGAGGGCGCGACCGACGCCCACGAGCAGGGCGACGAGCATCACTGCGCCGAACACCGCCAGCCACGGTCCAGCCTCCTTGTAGGCCTCGCCCAGCACGTAGCCGGCCACCATCACCTCGGCGATGGCGAGCAGCCCACCGAGGAGGTCGGTGGGGAAGAACCGCTTGGTCGGCATGTCCGACGCCCCGGCGGCCGCTCCGAGCAGCGTGGACGGAAAGCTCGCCAGCCGGCCGACGAGGATGACGGGACGGCCCTTCTTGTGCAGCATCCGGCAGAGCTGGTCGATGCGCTTGGTGGGAAGCAGCCGCTCGACGAAGCGGGGGAGGCCCTCCCCCGAGGTGATCTCCTCGCTGAAGCCGCGGCCGAGGCCGTAGAAGAGCCACACGCCGAAGATCGACAGCGGGATGGCGGCCAGCACGACGACCACGGGGTTCACGTCGCCCTGGCGGACGAAGAAGCCGCCTGCGAGCAGCACCTCCTTGGTGGGCCGGAGCAGCACGAGCAACGGGAAGTGGTCGCGGTAGAGGAACGGCGCCAGCGGGATGGCGATCAACCCCAGCAGAGTGCGAAGACCGGCGATCCAGAGCAGGGGGGTACGGAAGCGCTCCATCTGCGTAGGTGTCGTCATGAACGGGGTACACCCTGAGGCATGCCCATGGGTCTACCGCAGTCGGTGCAGCGGCGACTCAACCCCGAGGAGCGCTACGGCCTGCGGGTCACCCTGCTGGTGATCGCCATGGTCCTCGTGGCCGTGCCGTTCTCCTACCTCCTCCTCGAGGTGCTTCGAGACGGCCCGTTCACCCGGTTCGACCGCACCACCGCCCCGCGGCTGCACGGCTCGGTGGTCGACAAGCCCATGGCGGTCGACGTCCTGCACGTGGTGAGCTTCCTCGGTAAGCCGTTGCTCCTCGGCATCGCCATCGGCCTCGGCGCGCTCTTCGCCTGGAAGCACCACCGTCGGCGGCTGTCGCTCTACCTGGTGGTGACCGCGATCGGCGGGGGCCTGGTCGACTCCGCCGTGAAGATCGCCGTCGACCGTCCACGTCCAGAGGTGGAGGAGCAGCTCATCACCGCGTTCGGCAAGAGCTTCCCGTCGGGCCACGCCATGTCGTCCACCGTGACCTATGGCGCGCTGCTGCTCGTGTTCCTCCCCCTGCTCCGTGGCCGCCGGCACAAGATCCTCGCCATGGTCGCCACCGTCACCCTGGTGGTGGCCATCGGCCTCAGCCGGCTCTTTCTCGGGGTGCACTACGTCAGTGACGTGCTCGGCGGGTGGGTGCTCGGCCTGGCCTGGCTGGCCGGGGCCACCGCCGCCTTCTCCATCTGGCGCACCGAGACGGGCCGGCCACCCGTGCACCCGACGGAGGGCCTGGAGCCGGAAGCCGCCGTCGACCTTCGTGGGGACACGTCGGACGTGACCCGCCCATAGAGCCGCACCTCGGCCGTCACAACGCTGCGACAACCGCTTGTCGCGCCTGGTCAGAGTGCCGACAAGCCAGCATGGCCATGTCCACCACCGCGCGTGCGATCCGTCAGGTGCCGGCCGAGATGCCAGCGATGCTGCTCAAGTACGTGGCCCGGGCCGCGGGCACTGAAGGCATGCGGGACCTGGAGGATCTGCTGGCCGGCGAGCCCGACGTCGCCGACATCCATGTGGTGGCCGCCTGGCGCACTCGTGACCAGGTGCTTCGGCTGGTCGAAGCGGCCGAGACCGTCTGCGGCGACACTCAGATGGGCCTGCGCGCCGGCGAGGAGCTCTACCGCGCCACCGCCGACCAGTACCAGGACACGTGGCTGGCCCGGGCCAACCCGAGCGCCGCCATCGAGATGCTGGCGACCCACAGCGCGCGGCTCTCGAACTCTCGTCCGATCGCCGTCACGGAGCGAGGCGAATCACACGTCGTGCTCGAGTCGACGTACGGCAACACGGCCTACGGGCACAAGGTCTTCTGCCAGTTCCTCGTCGGCTTCTACGCGGCCGTGCCGGCCGCCTTCGGGCTGGTGGGCACCGGCATCGAGCGGCACTGCCAGCTGCACGGCGCCCCGAGCTGTCAGTTCCGCATCTCGTGGAGCCCGGGCCATGGACCCGCGGTGTTCATCCCGGGCGTGGACGAGAGCGCGGGCCGCGTGGACGAACGCATCAAGCGGTTCGAGGAGATGCAGGCCATGGCCTCGGACCTGGTGGGGGCGGAGGACGTCGACGGTGTGATGCGACGCATCCTCAAGCAGGTGACCAGTGCACTTCCCGCGCCTCGGTACCTCCTCTACGTGCAGCTCGACGACGAGGCCGATCCGATCGTCCAGAGCGTGGGCTTCGAGCAGCGGAAGGTGAAGCGGGCTGCCGAGAAGCTCATGGCGGGCGAGCTGACCGAGGCGGACGGCGTCGTCGCGGTGGACGTCGCCGCGCGGGGTCGGGTCTACGGACGGCTGGCTGCGTTCTTCGGTGCTGGCACCCCCGTCGTCGGTCGCGACCTCCGCATGTTGGCGGCCTTCGCCGGCCATGCCGCATCCGCTCTCGAGGTGATCGCATCGCTGAGCCAAGCTCGCCGAGACCGCGACCTGACCACGGCCCTGCTGTCGCTCGCCCGTGACCTGGCCGAGGTCGGAACCATCGAGGACATCGCCAACCGGGTGGCCGCAGCCATGCCCGCCGTCGCCGGTTGCGGCCCTGCCGCCGTCTTCCTCTACGACGGGCCGGCCGAGCTGTTGCGATTGAAGGGGCTGGCCGACGACAGTGAGGGTGGCTTCCACGCTCCAGCCACGCTCGGCTTCGACATGATGCACGTCCAGGCGATGGTCCACGATCCGCAGGTGATGCTCCTCCGACGGGACGAGGTGGAGCTCGCCAACCGGTGGATGGTCGAGGGCCTGCCTCTGATGGCGCTCATGCCCATCGTCAGCAAGGGCGAGTTCCTCGGGGTGCTCGGCGCCGGCTACCGCACCGACCTGGCGGCGGACCGGCGGACCGAGGTCGTCGACCGGCTCGCCGGCCTCGCCGACCACGCTGCCACCGCCATCGAGAACGCCAACCTGCTGGAGCGCATGCAGGAACAGGCCCTGCACGACCGGCTGACCGGCCTTCCCAACCGGGTGCTGGCCGAGGACCGTGCCCACCTGGCCTTCGCCGGGGCAGCCCGCTCCCACAAGTCGGTCGGGCTGCTCTTCATCGACCTCGACCGGTTCAAGAACGTCAACGACACCCTGGGCCACAATGCCGGCGACGAGCTGATCCGTCAGGTCGCCCATCGGATGCAGGCGGCCATGCGCGCCACCGACACCCTGGCCCGCCTCGGTGGAGACGAGTTCGTGGTGGTCATCCCCGAGATCGACGGACCGCATGTGGCCGTCGACGTGGCCGAGAGGCTCATCAACCTGCTCCATCGGCCCTTCACCGTCTCCGGTCACGAGCTGTTCATCTCCTGCAGCGTGGGCGTGGCCTGCTCACCCGAGGACGGCAACGACTACGCATCCCTCCAGCAGCACAGCGACCTGGCCATGTACGCAGCCAAGGCCGGCGGGCGAGGCACCTTCGCCCGCAACGCCGGCGAGCTGAACGAGCCCCGGCGCATGCAGCTCGAGCTCGAGAGCCAGCTGCACAAGGCGCTCGGCAACGACGAGTTGCGTGTGCTGTACCAGCCCCAGGTGGACATCCGCACCAAGCGGGTCCTGGGCGTCGAGGCACTCGTGCGTTGGCAGCACCCAACCCAGGGGCTGCTCGCGCCGGACTCCTTCCTTCCCCTGGCCGAGGAGAGCGGCTTGATCGTCGCCATCGACGAGTGGGTGCGATGCACGGCGTTCAACCAGGCCCGCATCTGGGCCGAGAGCGGTCGGCCGCTGCGCGTGTCGGTCAACCTCTCCACCCGGGCGCTGGCCAACCCGCAGCTGGCCGAGGTGCTGGCCATGGAGATGCAGCAGACCGGCGTCCCACCTCACTTGGTGGAGCTCGAGATCACCGACCGTGTGGTGCTGTCGGATGCGGACCTGCCCCGTGTCATCGACGCGCTGCACGCTCTCGGAGTGCGCCTGGCCATCGACGACTTCGGCACCGGGACCTCGGTGTTCGGGCGGCTCCACAGCTCACCGGTCGACACGCTCAAGATCGACCGCAGCTTCGTGTCTGCGGTGACCGAGCAGTCGCACGAGGCGCCACTCGTACGGGCCATCATCGCCTTGGCCCACAGCCTCGACCTCGTGGTCGTGGCCGAGGGCGTCGAGACCGAGACCCAGCTCGAGATCCTCCGGGGCTTCGGCTGCGAGATGGTGCAGGGCTACCTCTTCAGCCGCCCCGTCTCGATCGAAGAGGTCGACCGGCTCGTGGCCAAGATGGAAGCAGAGCGCGGCGCCTGACGGACTCAGCGGGACATCATCCGGCCGACCGCACCCATGAGCTCCTTCACCTGCTCATCAGGGTCTGTGGGGCCGCCGTGGCCGCCGATGATGCAGTGGCGGGCATGGTCGTCGAGCAGGCCGAGCGCCACCTTGTCGAGCGCGGCCCGGATGGCGTTGATCTGGGTGAGGACGTCGATGCAGTAGCGGTCGTCCTCCACCATGCGGGCCACGCCCCGCACCTGACCCTCGACCCGAGCCAGGCGGGCGGCCAGCTGTTCTTTGGTTGCGCTGTATCCCCGGGCTTCCGCCACGACGTCCTCCACGAATAGGGGTTGCTTGCAGCATACCCCCCGGGTGTATGCTGGGTCCATACCCGCAGGGGGTACCCAACACCAGGAGGCACCATGAGCACCACCAGCTTCGCCGTCGAGGGCATGACGTGTGACCACTGCGTGCAGGCCGTCACCAAGGAGGTCGGGCAGGTGCCGGGCGTGGTGCGGGTCGACGTCGACCTGGCCAGCGGGAACGTGGACGTGACCAGCGAAGGCGACCTCGACACGGCGGCTGTCCGCGCGGCCGTCGAGGAAGCCGGCTACGAGGTGACCTGATGTCCACTCCGATACGGCTCCTGGGCTTCGCGGCGGTGCTGGTCATCGCCTTCGTCGCCAGCTTCGGCGTCGGCCGCGCCGTCGGGCCCGAACCCGTCGAGCAGCCGGCCCCGGCGCACGACATGGCTCCCGGGAGCGACCACCCATGACCGCGCCCGGTCGACAGCAGGCGCCCACCTCCCGGGTGGAGCTGAGCATCGGCGGCATGACGTGTGCGGCATGTGCGGCCCGCATCGAGAAGCGCCTGAACAAGCTCGACGGCGTCACGGCCACGGTGAACTACGCCACCGAGCAGGCACGGGTCGACTTCGGTGCCGACCTTCTCCCGACCGATCTGGTGGCTGCGGTGGAAGCGGTCGGCTACACGGCCACGCTTCCCGCGCCGGCCGGCTCCACCGACGAGCCGGAGCCCACCGCCGTCGACCCCGCGGCGGCGTTGCGCACGCGGCTGTCCGTGACGGCGGCCCTGACGCTGCCCGTGCTCGTGCTGTCGATGGTGCCGGCTCTGCAGTTCGAGAGCTGGCAGTGGCTCACGCTCACGCTCGCCGCTCCCGTGGTGGTGTGGGGAGCGCTCCCGTTCCACCGGGCCGCCTGGGCGAACCTCCGCCACGGCGCGGCGACCATGGACACGCTCATCTCGGTGGGCACCATCGCCGCCTTCGCGTGGTCCCTCTACGCCCTCTTCCTCGGCGAGGCCGGCCGACCCGGCATGAAGATGGGGTTCGACCTCGCCCTCGACCGGGGGGCGGGGACCCACGAGATCTACCTCGAGGTGGCATCCGCCGTCACCGTGTTCATCCTGGCCGGCCGCTACTTCGAGGCCCGGGCCAAGCGGCGCTCTGGTGCTGCGCTCCGGGCCCTGCTGGAGATGGGCGCCAAGGACGTCGGGGTGCTGCGGGATGACCGCGAGGTGCGCATCCCCGTGGACCAGCTCGAGGTCGGCGACCGCTTCGTCGTGCGACCGGGCGAGAAGATCGCCACCGACGGACGCGTGGAGGAGGGCACCTCCGCCGTCGACGCCTCCCTGCTCACTGGTGAGCCCGTGCCGGTGGAGGTCGGTCCCGGTGATGCCGTCACCGGGGCGACGGTCAACGCCGGCGGACGCATCGTCGTGCGGGCCACGCGGGTCGGGGCCGACACGTCGCTCGCCCAGATGGCCCGGCTCGTCACCGAGGCGCAGAACGGCAAGGCGCCCATCCAGCGGCTCGCCGACCGCGTCTCCGCTGTGTTCGTGCCCGTCGTGCTCACGCTGGCCGTGGCCACCCTGGGCTTCTGGCTGGGCAGCGGCTCGTCCCCCACCGGCGCCTTCAGCGCGGCAGTGGCCGTGCTCATCATCGCCTGCCCGTGCGCACTCGGCCTGGCCACCCCCACCGCGCTGCTGGTCGGCACCGGCCGCGGCGCCCAGATGGGCATCCTCATCAAGGGCCCCGAGGTGCTCGAGTCGACGCGCCGGGTGGACACGGTCGTGCTGGACAAGACAGGAACGGTGACCACCGGTGAGATGAGCCTGGTCGACGTGGTCGTGTCGGGGGGCACCACCGCCGAGGACGCCCTGCGGCTGGTCGGATCCGTCGAGGACGCCTCCGAGCACCCCATCGCGAGAGCCATCGCCGCCGGGGCCCGAGCCCGGGTCGGCGAGCTGGCGCCGGTCGAGTCCTTCGCCAGCAGCGAGGGGCTCGGGGTGCAGGGCGTGGTCGACGGCCACGCCGTCGTGGCCGGCCGTGAACGGTTGCTGGCCGACTGGTCTCTGCACCTCTCGCCGCAGCTGGCGCAGGCCAAGTCGGAGGCCGAGCAGCTGGGGCGCACCGCCATCCTGGCCGGGTGGGACGGTGCCGCCCGGGCCGTGCTCGTCGTGGCCGACACGGTGAAGCCGACCTCGGCCGAGGCCGTGCGCCGGCTGCGTGATCTCGGCCTCACCCCGGTGCTGCTCACCGGGGACAACGCCGCCGCAGCAGGCGCGGTGGCCTCGCAAGTGGGGATCGAGCAGGTGATCGCCGAGGTGCTCCCGCAGGACAAGCTCGACGTCATCCGCCGGCTGCAAGGCGAGGGGCGAGTGGTGGCCATGGTGGGTGACGGTGTCAACGACGCCGCCGCGCTGGCCCAGGCCGACCTCGGCCTGGCCATGGGCACAGGCACCGACGTCGCCATCGAGGCCAGTGACCTCACCCTGGTTCGCGGTGACCTCCTCGCGGCAGCGGACGCCATCCGCCTCTCGCGCCGAACGCTGCGGACCATCCAGGGCAACCTCTTCTGGGCCTTCGCCTACAACGTCGCGGCCCTTCCCCTCGCCGCCGCCGGCCTCCTCAACCCCCTGATCGCCGGAGCCGCGATGGCCTTCTCCAGCGTCTTCGTGGTCACCAACAGCCTCCGCCTCCGGTCCTTCAAGGCGGCCTGACCGCTTCCCCGGCCCCTTCTGTCCCCCGGCCGCTTCCGTGCAGCAATCCCCGCCGGGGAGCACAAGGCCGCAGTAGCGGGACGGGGGGACCGGAGCGGAGGAGGACCGTCAGCTCGACACGGCGGGGCCGAGGTCCGCGGGGGCGCACATGCGGAGCTCCCAGCCCTCCTGCCACTCGAACCCCTTCCCGAAGTCCTCCAACGGCATCCCGTCGACGAAGTGTCGGAGGGCCCAGTAGGCGGACATGTGGCCGATCACCAGCACCCGATGTCCACGCCACCGCCCGTGGATGTCGTTCAGCGCACCCCCGACGCGCCGGATCGCCGCAGCCCAGCTCTCGCCGCCGGGATAGGGGTCGTGCACGCCTGCCACGGTGCCATGCACCTCGGGGGCGGGCCGGCCGGTCAGATCCCCGTAGTCGCACTCCCGCAGCCGCCAGTCGTGGAACACAGGCACGTCGGTGCCGGCGAAGGCGATGGCGGCAGTCTCTGCGGCCCGCCTCAGGTCGGAGACGAAGACGGCAGCCAGGCCGTCGTGCCGCCGCCGCTCACCGAGCTCCTGGGCCAGCCCACGTCCCTTCGGCGACAGCGGTGTCGGCATCCAACCGCTCGCCAGGCCCCTTTCGTTGTCCTCGCTCCACGAGTGGGTCTCGAAGACGATGTCGATGCACTCCGCCATCCCACCCATGCTGCCTCAGTTCGGCAGTCAGAACCGGAGTGCCGCGGCTCCGGGTGCGGCCGTACAACGGTCCCATGCAACGCACCGGCGGCCCGACTCCCGCTCGACCAGCCCGTACCGGTGAGCTTCGCCCTCCGAGCGCCGGGCCAGGCGGATGTGGTCTTCACCGTGGGAGCGGGCTCGTCCGAGCTCCGGTTCGAGCTGCACCGGCCGTCCACGGTCGGGGTCACCGCGGCGATGACCATGCGGGCCGCCCATCGCCTGCTCGTGCTCTGGGGACGCCGCCCGCCGGTCTCGACGTGCTGGAGGAGGGGGATCCCGCCGACCTGGAAGCGCTGAAGGCGGCGCTGTGGCCCGACGCTGCTCCGTGGCCGTAGAGCAACCGGCCGGGGTTCCGACCAAGATCTGGGCATGCTCGACCACGTGTCCATCCAGTGTGCCGATGTCGCGGCCAGCGCCCGCTTCTACGACACCGTGCTCGCCGTCGTCGGCGGGGAACGCATCCTCGAGTACGGGGAGGTCATCGGCTACGGCGTGCCGCCGATGCCGGACTTCTGGCTCGGCCACCATGTCACCGGCGAAGGGTTCCGCGAGTCGCACCTCGCGTTCGCCGCCGCCGACCGGGCCACCGTGGACGCGTTCTTCGAGGCCGCGAAGGCTGCCGGTGCCGAGGTGCTGCACGAGCCCCGGGTGTGGCCGGAGTACCACGCGACCTACTACGGCGCGTTCGTCCGCGACCCCGAGGGCAACAACGTGGAGGCGGTCTGCCA
>CADCTF010000029.1 GCA_902805655.1 uncultured Acidimicrobiales bacterium | reverse complement strand
GCCCAGCCTTCCGAGCTACTGGCGGTTATGCACGACGTTGATGACGGTGCCGTCGGGTGCTCGTACGAAGAAGCGACGAACACCCCACTCCTCCGTCGTCAACGGATGCACGATCTCGTACCCGAGAGACTGTGCCTCTGCGTAGGCACCATCAACGTCGTCTGTAAGGACGGAGATCACCGGCACCTCGGGTGCAACTGCATCGTGGGTCACGAGCTGAAGGTGCGCACCTGTTTCCGGGGAGGTGTAGCGAGCTACCCAGCCCATGTTGAACTCTTCGGTCGTCAATCCGAGGTAGCCGGTGTAGAACTCTTTCGCCGCCTCGATATTGGCGACTTGGAGGTCGGCGATCACTCGTAGGACTCGCATGCTGGCTCCTCACTTGTGAGCGGTGAAAGCGTCGAACCCTAGCGATCCGGATGCGGATGTGCGCGGGTTGGCGCTCCTCGTGGGCGCTCCTGATGCCGGCGCTCTAGCCCCGGGCGGCGTCAGATCTTGGGTGGTCCGGCGTCCACCACTTCGAGGGAGAGCGGCAGCGGGTCGAAGTGGATGAGAGATTCCATCCACCACGTGGCACCTGCTTCGGCCAGCGCCGTGAGGTCGACGCCGTCGGGGTTCGGTCGTTCCCACGCAAGACTCGCGTTGCCCGAGACCGCGACGTCGTAGTCCTCGCTGAGGACGCCATCGCCTCCGAGCGCTTGGACGATCTCGGCCACCTCGTCGGCCCGGAGCGTGTGGTCCGAGATCGGGAAGATCCCGTCATAGCCGGCTGCTCGACGCAGAACCGCAGGCCGCCTCGTGGAGCTGGCGATCCAGACAGGGATCCGGTGTGGCTCTGGCTCACCGGCTGGGAGGTGAACATCGTAGTGCACACCGCTGTGGTCGAGCGGGTCACCAGACCAGACCCCTCGAACGATGTCCAGTGCCTCGTCCAGCGCGGCGGCGCGGAGAGGCACGTCCGTCTGCTCACCGAACCGGCTGAAGTCACCCGACTCGTCGGAGCCAAGACCGGCGCCCAGCACCAACCGCCCACCGGACAGCCGGCTCACCGTCGACGCCTGTCGCGCAACGATCCAAGGACGCCGGCGTGGAAGCGGCGTGACCGTTGGCCCCAAGAGCACTCGGTCCGTCGCTGCTGCCATGGCGCCCAACGTGGTCCATGAATCGGCGATGGGTGATGCGTCGCTGACGACGTGGTCCCACAGGAACACGCCATCCCATCCAGCTGCCTCCGCTCGCACCGCCAGCTCGACGACGGTTCTCGGATCCCCGAAGGGACCGAAGGGCGGGAGGTACAGACCGCAGCGCAACCCGTTCTCGAGCATCCGCACCGCTCCTCGTCCGCCCGTCGGGAAGTCGCCAGCATCTCATCGACTGCCGGTCCACGGCGCGTGAACGCCCAGGCGCACCGACGTCGATGCCACGTCCACGCAACAGGCGATCGACAACGCTCGGGCCGTCGCCGGACTCTGAAGCGCACCGGCACCTGCAGGCCTGGAGTCCGATGCACCCAATAGACGTTGGGTCACCTGTCAACCCATCACGCTCTTGCTTCTGGCGGCGGGGGCGTGAGACGACGGGTCAGCTGGCGCCACACTCCGTCAGACCAAGGTCAGTGAGCCGACGGTTCACGTCTTCGAACGGGTCCTCTTCCTGTTCGAGTGCAGCGACCGGGTCTTCATCGAGCTGCTGATCCAACGCATCGGCCGCCTCCTCTGCGTCGCCGATGACGTCGTTCACGTCCGCTTCGAGCTCGTTCGGCCCATCGAGCGCCCTGACCTCCGACATCTGACGGCGGATCTCGTCCAGCGATCGCCCGAGCACATCCCCGAGACGCTCCGGGGACGGGCTGTCGGACTCGAGCTCACCGGTGGCGTCCTCGAGGATCTGCTCGATGCGCTCGTTTCCTGTCCGGCAGATCTCATTCGCCTCGGACCTGTACTCATCGGCGCTCAGACCGTCATCCCCGCCGCAGCCGGCGGCTGCGGCGAGCAGAGCCGTCGCAAGAAGGAGCCGAATCGTCGCAATAGAGGGCATATGCGCAGCATAAGGAGAAGCGATCCGGGGTTCGAGGATGGAGCAGGGACACGGCTCGTCGAGCCCCGCTCTCCCGCAGATGCTGCCGGCTCGTCGGGTGTTCCGCTCGTTCCGATCAGCGCTTCGGCAACGATGTGTGGCCATGGAGGACGCGCTCGAAGCTGTCGGCCGAGCCGAGAAGGCCAACCGCGCTGCCAGGCCGGTGAGCATCGACCGGGACGTGGTGAGCCGGCCGTCCACCTCGGCCAGTGGCACCGTGCACAGCTTCTTGCGTCACCTTCGCGACCAGGGTCTCGACTGCGTGCCGGAACCTCTCGGTGACCGAGACGGCACCGAGACGCTTCGCTTCATCGATGGTGCTGGCGGAGGGGAGGGCTGGTACCACCAGCACACGGACCAGGGTCTCGCCTCGGCGGCGCGCCTTCTGCGAACGATCCACGACGCCGCTCGGAGCTGGACCCCACCACTCGAAGCCGTGTGGGGAGCGCCAGCTGTTGCGGGGGACGATGTCGTGTACTGCCACGGCGACCCGGGACCGTGGAACTTCATCTGGCGAGACAACGAGGCCGTCGCTCTCATCGACTGGGACTACCTCCACCCCGCCCCGCGGCTCTCCGACGTCGCCTATGCCTTGCGATGGTTCGTGCCGCTGCGCTCCGACGACCTTTCGCTTGCGTGGCACCACTTCCCCGAGGTACCCGATCGTCGCCACCGGGTCCAGGTGTTCCTCGACTCCTACGGTGACCTCCCGGCCTTCGACGTCGTCGACACCGTGGTCGCCCGCATGCAGGCCACGAGCGACCTGTGCCAGGCACTCGCCGACCAGGGCCAGGAGCCCCAGCGCACGTGGGTGTCGGACGGAGCCCTCGAGCAGCAAGCGGCTGAGATCCGCTGGGTTCGGGAGCACCGCCACCTCATCGTCTGAGGCGGAAGTCTGAGCTGACCGGGCGGCGACACGAGGCGCCCCAATGCCGCCTCTCCAGCTTGGACGCCGCTGGGAGCTCGGGACCACGCAGCAGGATCTGGACATGCTCGAAGGGATCGTCCGGTCAGTCGTCGCCGGACGCGTCGAAGAAGTCCACGCGCCCGGTCGGTCGCACGTGACCGTCACGCTTGCAGACGGCAGCCGATCATCCGAGACCGGCTATGAGAGCTGTCTGCCGCTGCCCCTGCCGTTCTGGAGGCGCTGGAGCAGACGAACCATCTACTCGGCATACCTGCCGCCGCTCGAGTGATCGATCGGCGCAGGTGCCGCTGCGGCGGAGCGTCCACCGCCACCGGCACGGCTACCAGCACGTGGGTGCGGTCGCCGGTGGCTTCGTCGATCGACCGGTGCAACGTTGCGGACGACGAACCCGGGAGGGAGGGCAGTCGGGCCGCCCTTTCGAGGCCGGGGCCCCAGCGGCGGCGTGGTGCGAGGAAGCTCCAGCCCCATGTCGCCCAGCGCCTCCTCCACGTCCGTACGCAATCGGTAGACCACCGAGGAGCGGGCACGGCCGGGTCGAGGGCCGACCACCGGCACGTCCGCGTCAGCGGAGCGTCATCCTGAAACGGACCGAATCGGTGGTCCGAGCGACTTCTTCGAAGCCGACCTTCTCCGCGACTCGAAGCGACGCTCCATTCAGTGGGTCGATCTCCATCGTCGCCGTACGCACTCGCTCGTCCGACCGCAGTCCTTCCAGGAGCAGGAGGAGCGCCTCGGCCGCGTAGCCCTTGCGCCGGTGGGCCGCGAACACGCAGTAGCCGATGTTCGTCTCGCCCTCAGTGAGTTGCGATGCGTCGGGATCGGAGTCGATCCACCCGACGACCTCGTCGTCCACCACGATGCACGCAGTCGGGCGAGGGTGATCCTGGCCCGGCCCGAGCCACCGCCTCCACTCGTCGTCCCGCCCGGCGAGGAGTGTGATCTCGTCGCTTGGTTCGAACTGACGAAGAGCAACGTGACCGTGCTCGAGCACCCACGCATGATGCCGGCTCGTCGGGTCAGGCGCGGCGCTCGCGAGCGAGACGATCGGGAGCGGGCGCCCGGGAGGCACCAGAGCGAGCGGTCCACCGGCCAGAGCGCGGCGACCGGCACTTCGGCGCTTGCCTCGGCCAACTGGCCTTGCGAGCATCTCGAGGGTTCAAGGGGGAGCGATGGCGACGGACGAAGGCGTTCTCATCCTGCGCGAGGCCGTGCTCGCGGTTGCGGTCGGCGACGGCAGCCTTCGTGAGCGTTTGCAGAGGTCCTGGCACGATCACGTCCAACGGGTCTGGCAGAAGCGGCATCTCAACACTGGCCTGGAGGAGCGGTTCAAGGACTTGTGGGAGACGTACACGGGACCGGGCGATGACCCGCATCGCACGAACCTCCGAGACATGTCGGCGACAGAGCTGGCGGAGGCCGTCACGGCCCTCGTGGCGCTTGCGATGGATGCGTCGGCAGACAGAGCGACCGAGGTCCAGAGCGGACGCTGATCGATGTGCCGATCGGCACCTCGGGGCTGTTGCGGACGGGCGCTCGGGTCGAGGCGGAAGGCAGCAGGTAGGCACCTCTTGCATCGCGCTCTTCGCCGGGAGCCGTTGGGTCGTGCTCGAATCGAAGGAGGACCAGACGGATGATCGGAGCGCATGGGCGTCCATCGGCCATGGTGAGGCCCGCTTGCACGAGCGCCGGCTACCGGCACCGTAGAGCAGCCTGTTCTGCCCGCAGTTTCGAAGTGGAGATGGCTGTTCACGACGACGACGACGTCGGCGATGTCCACCTCGAATGCGTCGAGCGCCTCGGCGAACCCGGTTCGCTCTGGCCGGTAGGCCTCGTCGATGAAGTCGTTGCCGTGACCGACGCCGGTGTCCACGAGGATCGGTCCGTCGGGGTGGCTGACCATGTAGCCGTACACAGGAACGGAGTCCCCATGCGATGCCGCCGGGTGCGACGCAGGCAGCCGCACGGAAGCACGCTCGAGTCGCTTCGCCGTGGGCAGGACGTGCAGGGCCATCGCCGCCAGTCTCCCCTCCGCATCGGAACCCCGCAGGATGCTGCCGGCCCGCACGCTCCGGTGCCGCTGGCCAGCGGATGTTCGGCGCGGGTGCCGGTCCGGAGCAGGGGCTCCTGGCCCACCGGCACAGCGTCCGATCACCGGCACGGAGGTGCGGGGCCGCCAGCGCAGGATCCCGTAGCGTCGGGCATGCCTACCTACCGGGTGAACCCGAGGGGCGTCGCCAGAGCACGGGAGCTGATCGACGCTCGCCGCTACCGTGTGCGAAGCCGCTGGGCCGACGTCCAACCCGGTACGGCCGAACGGAACGCGTACCTCAAGACCCACAGCTGGGAGGACTACTCGACATGGCACCTCGCCTTGACCGAGGGGCCCGGCGACGAGACGAAGGCTCGGTACGCGTTCGTCTTCGGCGACTTCACGCGCCTGCACCGCATGGGTCTCATCGCCTGCTACTACCGGGCCGCCGAGTGGGAGCACACCGAGGTCATGGTCGCAGCCCACGACCTCCTGCTCCACCTCGACGAGGCCAGAGCGTGACGCGCCCCGGTCACTGCCGCGACTGCGGCCGACTCACCGGCCGGTGCACCCCATGATCGCGTTCGAGGCGCGTCGGATGTTCCAGCTGGTGGAGCCGATCGCGGTCGTCACCTACCTCGAGGACGAGCCGACGGAGGCGGTCATGCAGCTGGGACTGCGGTCCGTCTGGGACGCCTACTTCGCCGGCAGAGCGGCCCCCCTCGGGCGCGATGTCCCCGCCGGCGTGGTCGACGCGCTGTTCTACAACTTCGCACCCGGTGAAGTGGCCAGGCACATCCCACAGGTGTGGGACCGGGTGAGCCCGCGTGAGGCGAACGCCGCTCGCGCCAGGGGTTCCGTCGCCGCGCTCCGCCGGATCCTCGGGGACCTGGCCGAAGGTCCCGGAGTGGCTGGCGCCGCAGAGCTTCTCGTGAAGGCAGGGACGAGCGGCCGCACGGAGGGTCGAGCCCTCTACGCAGCGGTCTTGGCGCTCCCGATCCCAACAGAACCGCTGGCACGGCTGTGGCACGGGGCGAACCTGCTCAGGGAGCACCGGGGCGACGGCCATGTCGCCGCACTCCTCACGGCAGGGATCGGCCGAACCGAAGCCCACGTGCTCCACGCGCTGGCGGACGGGATGCAGGCGAACGAGTTCGGCCGCATCTCGCACCTGCCCTCGGAGCAGCTGGCGGTGGTCATCAGCGGGATGCGCGCACGCGGCCTCGTCGGCGCCGACGGCTGGCTCACCGATGCAGGCAGGGAGATGAAGGCCCAGGTCGAGGCCACAACGGATCGACTCGCCGCGCCCGCCTACGACATCCTCGAGCCACGGGAGCTCGAGCAGCTCATCGAAGATCTGGAGCCGCTCGCAGCGCAGCTCGAGAGAGCCAGCTCCGGATAGGCACGGTGCCACAGGTCGGCCCCACCCGAGTTGGAGGGAGCCGCGCACCATCGCCGGCTCAGGCGGGTGGGGCAGGTGCTCACCGCTCGGCATGGTGCGGGCCGCCATTCGTCCCTGTGGCCGCAGGGCGGACCCTGACCTTTCGGTCCAGGTCGCTGGCTTCGCCGATGTCAGTGGCAGGAAGACACCTCACGGACCGGAGTGCGTCGAGAACGCCTCGCCCGTCTGGATGTGCCCGAGCACAGCAGAGATGTACTCGATGACGGCTGGGTGATCGGGAGTGAGCCACTCGAGTGCGGCGCACTTGTGGCTTTCGGCGTTCCGGGGCTCGCCGGGCCACTCCGTGCACAGGAAGAAGAAGTCCAACCACAGCCCCGTCGGTGTATGCCTCTCAACCATGTGCGCGAGCTGGAGGGACGACGGGTCAAGATCCAGATCGACCTCCTCCTGCGCCTCCCGAACGATTGCGTCGATCAACAGCTCCCCGGCGTGGACCTTCCCCGAAGGGAGGCCGTACTCGCCGTCTCGATAGCCGGTCCCTGAACGCAAGCCGAACAACACGTCGTCACCGCGTCGCAGCACGAGATAGACGGCAAGGCGGTGACTGCCCATCCAACGGACCCTAGAGCGGTTGCTCAGATCCTTGATGCCGTCGTGCCCGGCGGAATCCGGCGTGCAGGCCCCCTGTCATCGGAGCCCGTCACCGGTCCGGCCCGCGGGCCCACCGGCACCTCAGGGCGCCTCTGCCCGTCCGTCGGCGGCCAAGGCGCAGGCCGACTCACGTTGCCGATCGGAGCGAGACTTCCGGTGATGCCGGTCCATGTGCTCTGGAGCGCACCGCGATCGCGCTCGACCGCGTTCTTCCGCTCGATGGTCGAACGGGGCGACCTGGTCGCACTCCACGAACCGTTGGAGGGACTGCACTTCATCGGTCCGCTCGAGGTCGACGGGCGGACGTTCGTCTCGCCACCGGAGCTGTTGACCTGGCTGGTGGACGACACCGGCGGACGACGCGTCTTCCTCAAGGAGACGGTCAACCCGCTCGTACAGGCGGCCGTCGTCGGCGATCGACGATTCCTCGCCGAGGCCCGCCATGGGTTCCTGATCCGCCGACCGGAGGAGATCGCCGCCTCATGGTTCGCCCTCGAGCACGACATGCGGATCTTCGACACGGGGCTGCGCCTGCTGCACGAGCTCTTCATCGCTGTGCGAGACGCTGGAGGGCACCCCCCGGTCGTCATCGACTCCGAGGACCTCGTCACCGACCCCGCCGCCACGATGGCTGCGTACTGCGCCGTGGTCGGACTTCCCTTCATCGCCCATGCGCTGCACTGGCAGCCAGGCCAGCGCTCCGAATGGGCACGCTCGTCCCGGTGGCATGAGGACGCAGCCGCCAGCAGCGGCTTCGAGGCGCCCGCACGACCGGACCGCCATGGACTCGCAGCACACCCCGAGGTCGCAAGCTTCACCGAGCACCACGCCCCCTTCTACGACGAGCTGCGCCGCCACCGGCTCGCCGTCCCCCGCGCCACGTGAGCCGCTCCCGCCGATCGTCGTCCTCGATCCGCGTCGTCAGGCCGGGGGGTAGGGCGGTGGCGTGGGATCCGTCGAAGCGCTCGTGCCTCTCGTCTCGGCCGTCGAGGACTGCGCGCTCATCGAGGGGGTGGCGGTCGTCGGCTCCACGGCGAGCGGCTGGGCTGACGCCGCCTCGGACATCGACCTGTTCGTCTACGTGAGCCCGGATCGCGACGACGAGGTGCTCGCGGTTCGAGAGCGACTCGGACGGGAGCTCGCCGACCCGACACGGTTCGCATCGATCCAGCAGACGGGTCATCCGTACGCCGATACGTGGACCCTCCGTGAGTCCGGCACCGAGCTCGACCTCATGTTCTGGACGACGACGTGGGCGGAGGAGGAGCTCGACTGGCGCCTCGTGCGACACCAGCGCCAGATGGGTGGCCCGTCCACCGCGTTCTGGCGGTCGATCCGCGACGGACTGGTGATCTTCGACCGCGACGGGTGGCTCGACGGCGTGAAGGAGCGGGCTCGCGCGCCGTTCCCAGAACAGCTGCGAAGCGAGATCCTCCGCGACAACATGGACCTCCTCGGGGC
>CADCTF010000028.1 GCA_902805655.1 uncultured Acidimicrobiales bacterium | reverse complement strand
TCGGCCGTGCTGCCGTCGTGGTGCGCCGGTCCCCACCGCAACCGTGCGGTCACGGTCGAGATCGAGCTCGACCAGGCGTGCGAGGTCCCGGGCCTCACACCCTGACCACGTGCGCCCGAGAGGGCTGACGCGGGATCGCTGCCAGCCCGGTGGAGGGCACATGGTCACCCCACGGGGTGACGCGACGGTTCGGTACCCTCCATCCGAGCCCCGACGGCCCCCCGAGGAGTCGCATCGTGCAGGTCCCATCAGTCGGGCGGATCATGGTCGAGCTGCAGAAGGGCGTGACGGCGCTGCACCGCGCCGGCATGCAGTCGCCGCTCGGCCCCGTCCTGCGCCGTGTCGGTGGCCAGGAGTTCCTCGTCCTGCACACGACCGGGCGCAGGTCGGGCACGCCGCGCTCGACACCCTTGTCGTTCACGCAGGACGGCGAGGCGTTCGTCGTCATCGCGTCGAACGGCGGGGCGCGGCGCCACCCCGACTGGTACCTCAACCTGCAGGCGGCCCACGACGCGACCGTCGAGGTCCGCGGCGAGCGGATCCCCGTCCGAGCCGCCACCGCCACCGGGGACGACCGTGACCGGCTGTGGCGCCGGGCCGCGCGCTCGTATCCCGGGTACGTCGCCTACCAGCTCCGCACAGGGCGCCAGATACCGGTCGTGCGCCTCTCACCACGGGGCTGACCCGTCACTGCAGGGAGCCGCCCGGCGGTCGGCTCGGGCTGCGGTCCGTCGGTGGGCCGGTGGGACCCGCCGAGGTCGGCACCGGCCGGCTGGCCACGCCACCTGCCATCCGGAGGGCGACGGCTGACCAGGTCCGAGCCCGGCGACCGTGACGGCCGCCGGGCTCAGCAGTCGACGGCGGTGAACGCACCTTCGAGGCGGTACACGAGGTCGTCGCGGTCGGCGAACACGAGCTCCGCGGCGGGATCGTCGAAGACCTCCACGGGGGGCGCCGGATAGAACCCCAACGCATCGGGGCTGCCGGCGATCGCCACGTAGTCGGAGCCCCCGAGCCGCGTCCGCCAGGTCTGGCACGGGTCCGTGCCCGGATCGAACGGGGGGTCGTCACCGCGGCGCACGTCGTTCGAGAGGTCGAGACCGAACATCGGATAGGTGTCGTCGGTGCCGAACACGGCGACGCGCGATCCGCGCACGGAGCGGAAGTACTCGTTGATGGCGTCGTTCGGGACGCCGGCATCGACGTAGCGGTTGCGCAGGTAGGCGTCCTGGGCCAGCCAGCCGCCCACCACGAGCACCACGGGCGCGAGGGAGACGACGACCCGGCGGGCGCGACCCCGTCGCAGGGACATGGCCCCGACGGCTGCGACCACCACGGCCGCCATCGTCAGGGCGGCGGCCCCCGACGGCCACGTCGGCACGCGCTCGAACGTCGGCATGCTGGCGCTCACGGCGACGAGCGTGCACAGCAGGCCGAGCTGCGCCCGTCGCCACCGTGGTGTCGTCGGGAGCACCGTCGGGGCCAGCACGAACCCGAGGATCAACAGGGGGGCGAGGAAGCGCAGGCCCGACGCGAAGTTGAGCCGCCCGGTGTACGGCGTCACCACGTAGGCGACCAGGCCGAGCACGCCGGCGATCCCGGTGATCCTGACGACGGACGTCGACCCCCGTACGGCGACGGCGAGGGTCGCCACCACCGCCACCGCCAGCACGAGCGGCCACACCCGTCCGAAGCTGTGCCACAGGCCAGGCACGTAGATGTCACGCCACGAGTCGCCGTCGGCGATGCTCGAGATCAGCGGCGGCTCGCCCGACGCGGCGGCCTCGGCGCCGCGGTGCGCCCGCAGGTGCAACGGCCCCAGGTGCAGGTCGAACCACGGGAGCGGCGAGCCGGTCACCCACCAGTTGCGCACGAACCAGAAGGTGCCGGTCGCGGCGACGCCACCGACCCACGCCAGGCAGCGGCGGCGGTCGCGCCAGCACGTGACGAGGACGCCGGCGGCGATCACCGCAGCCGGCACCGCCACCGTGATCTTCATCGACACGCCGAGCCCGAGGGCGAGGCCGGCGACCGCCAGGCGTGGCGCGCTGCCGCCGTGGTCGAGCACGAGCGCGACGGCGCAGAGCAGGAGCGCCAGCGCCCCGATGTCGCTCGACGCCTGCCCCGGCTGCGTCGCGGCGAGGATCGGGAGACCGACGACCGTCGCCGCCCCGAGGACGCACAGGTGCCCGCTCCGGCTCCGTCGCCCGATCGACCAGGCCGCCGCCAGGCACAGCGCGAGCCACGCGACGTTCACGAAGGGGGAGAGGATGTCGCGGTCGAACGCCAGCATCCCGAGCGCGTGGACGAGCGGCGACCCCAGCGGGTACAGCCGGGCGGCCTGGAGGCCCACCCCGTCGAGGACGTCGAAGGAGTGGTGCTGCACGAACCGGGCCGCGAACGGCTGGTGGTACCAGAGGGTGTCGGAGTAGACCATGCCGCGGTCGATGGCGTCGCCGACGTGCGTCGCCCACTGCACCACCACGACGCCGGCCCCCAGCAGCGCGGCGACCACCTCGCCACCCGGAGCCGACGACGGCTCCACCGGCGGTGACGAGGGAGCAGTGCCACCGACCCGCCTCGTGGCGAGCACGAGGAGCGACGACGCCCCGACGACGCCGGTGGCGACCGTCGCCGAACGGAGCTGGCCGACCGCACCGAGCAGCTGCGCCACGGTGGTGAGCACGGCGAGCCCGACGACGGCGTCGGCCACGAGCGCATGCGGTCCGGTCCACCCGAGGAGCGTGGTCCGCACCGTGCGCGCCGAGATCGCGAGGCATGCGACCACGGCGGCGGTCACACCGAGCCCGAGGGCGAACCGCGCGACGGACAGCATGAGGTTGCAGGACGGTAGTCCGGAGGACGAGGCGCTCCGCCTCCACCGTCACGGCCTCACCGTGGCCGCGGTTCCGACCAGGGCCGGGGCGTTCGCCGTCCGGGCGGTCGCTCCGGGAGCCGGCGAGGTGCTCGTATCATGCGCCCGTGCTCAGAGCCCGCCATGCCGCGCACCTCGTCGCAGACTTCGCGGCCTACGCCGCGGTCAACCGGGTCTGGTGGATCCTCCCGCTCATGGCGTTGCTCGCCGTGGCCGCCCTGCTGATCGTGGTCGGGCAGGCGGCTGCACCCGTCACGCTCTACCCGATGTTCTGAGCTCGCGTGCTGACCGGCTCTCGTGACGACCTCCGGGCCCCGCTGCCCGCCTGGGCGGCGGCTCCCGACGTCGGCGCGCCCTCCGCCGTCGGGCGCGGTGTGGCCACCCGGGCGGCGACGGCGGCCGTGGTGGTGGTCGGGCTCGTCTGGCTCGGGCACCACGGCGCTGCGCAGCTGCTCGCTGCCGTGTTCGGCGTGGTCACGGCGCTGTCGTTGCTGGTCCCCGCGGTGCCCAGGGCGATCGACCGCCTCACCGCCCGGTTCCAGGTCCTCGTCGGTCGGCTGCTCACCGTGGTGCTGCTCACCGTCATCTTCGCCGTCGTCTTCGTGCCTGCGTGGATCCTGCTCCGGCTCCTCCGTCGTGACCCGTTGGCACTGGGCTCGTCACCCGCCGACGCCTCGTTCTGGCGTGTGGCAGCCCGCAGGTCAGGACGCCCGCTCCACCGCCGCCCGTTCACCGACGAGCGGCATCCCGCCTCCCTCGCACCGGGCCGTGCACGGAGCCGGGGTGCCGTGCGCCTTGCGGCGGCCCTCGGCGTGCTCGTGGTGCTCGCAGGCGTCGACCTCGGCATCGGAGCGCTGCTCGACGCGACCAGCACCGACGAGGACGGTGCTGCAGGCGGGACCGCGTCGGGGAGCCCCGAGGCGCAGGCGGCGAGCTCCGAGCCGAGGTTCTCGCTGCCGGTCCCCGACGTCGGTGCACGCGAGGACGAGCCGTGGGCACAGGAGCTGTTCGACGAGCTGGCCCTCGCGTACGACCGCTCGGAGTACCACCCGTTCCGCGGGTGGACGGTCCCGGACATGGACGGCACCCACGTCCACGTCGAGGACGAGGTCCGCCGCTCCTACGCCCAGCGCGACGTCGCCGGGGAGCCGCTCGAGGTGCTCTTCTTCGGCGGCTCCACCACCATGGGCTGGTTCCAGCGGGACGACCACACCATCCCGTCTGCCTTCGCGCGACGTGCCGAGGCCGACGGGATCGCCGTGCGCGCGGTGAACTACGGGCAGCCGGCGTACCAGAACTGGCAGGAGGTGCTCCTGCTCCAGGAGGTCGTGAGCCGGGGGGAGGTCCCCGACCTCGTCGTGTTCTACGACGGCGCCAACGAGCTCGGCGCGCAGTTCCGCTCCGGCCCCTCGGACGATCCGATCCACCTCCAGTCGACGGCGATCGAGGAGCGCCTGGCGGCCACCCGCCTCCCGGCAGGCGAGCCGGTCGACGACCGCTCGCCGTTCGCACGCATGTACGACGCCTACGCGGACGTGAGCGCGGTGCACCGGCTGCTGCGCGAGGTGCCGGTCGATGCCATCCCCCTGACCGCTCCCCCGAGCACGCGCCGCAGCCAGCCCGGTGAGCCCATGGAGCCGTGGCCGGACCAGCAGGTGCGGCCCGACGTGCGCGGCGCCGCCGCGGCGCGCCTCCACCGGAGAGGCGTCGAGCTGGCCACCAGCGTCGGTGAGGGCTTCGGGTTCCCGACGGCGTTCTTCTGGCAGCCCTTCATCTACAGCAAGGAGCCGGTGGCCGGTGAGGAGGAGGTGGTCGGCTCCTGGGGGACCGACCCAGCGTCGTGGCGCACCGCCTTCGAGGCGGCACAGGCCGGCCTCCACCCCTCCGTCGTCGACCTCAGCGACGCGCTCGACGACGCGGGCGAGCCGCTGTACTACGACTTCGTCCACACGAACGAGCGCGGCGCGGCCCTCGTCGCCGAGGCGATGTACCGCCACCTCCGACCGGCCCTGCTCGAGCTGAGCGGGTCGCGCTCGTGAACGTCCTCGGGATCAGCGCCTTCTACCACGACGCCGCTGCGGCGCTCGTCTCCGACGGTCGCATCGTGGCGGCCGCGCAGGAGGAGCGGTTCACCCGCCGCAAGCACGACGAGCGCTTCCCGCGCAACGCCATCGAGTACTGCCTCCACGCGGGTGGCGTGGCGGGCGCCGGCATCGACGCGGTCGTCTACTACGACAAGCCGATCACCACCTTCGTGCGCATCCTCCGCACGTACTTCCGAGCTGGTCCGGCGGGGCTGCGCACCTTCTACTCGGCCATGCCGCTGTGGATGAAGGAGAAGCTCTGGATCCCGTACCAGATCGAGCGGGGCCTGCGCGACCTCGGCTACCGCATGCCACGCGACCTCTTCTTCACCGAGCACCACGAGAGCCACGCCGCCAGCGCGTTCTTCCCCTCGCCGTTCCGTTCTGCGGCGGTCATGACCTTCGACGGTGTCGGCGAGTGGGCGACCAGCAGCATCGGGCTCGGTCGTGACAACCGGTTGGAGCTGCTCGAGCAGATGAACTTCCCGCACTCGATCGGGTTGCTCTACTCCGCCTTCACCTCGTACTGCGGCTTCCGGGTGAACTCCGGCGAGTACAAGCTCATGGGCCTCGCCCCGTACGGCGAGCCGCGGTACGTCAACACGATCCTCGACAACGTGATCGACCTGCGGCCCGACGGCTCGTTCCGCATGGACATGCGGTACTTCGACTTCCTCGGTGGGACGACGATGACGAGCCGTCGCTTCCACGCCCTCTTCGGTGGTCCGCCGCGACTTCCCGAGTCGGAGCTCACCAGCCGCGAGATGGACCTGGCCCGGTCGATCCAGGCGGTGATCGAGGAGATCGTGCTCCGCATGGCCCGTCACGCGCACGCCCTCACCGGTGAGCGGGCCGCCTGCCTCGCAGGCGGCGTGGCCCTGAACTGCGTGTCCAACGGGCGCCTCCTCCGGGAGGGCCCCTTCGAGCGCCTCTGGGTGCAGCCCGCAGCGGGGGACGCCGGAGGAGCGCTCGGCGCCGCCCTGTACGGCTGGTACCAGATCGCCGACAACCCGCGCGTGGTCGACGAGCACCATGACGCCATGGGCGGCGCCTACCTGGGGCCGTCGTACCCCGACGACGAGGTCGAGGCCTACCTCCGCCACCAGGGCTACCCCTACCAGCGCATCGATGATCGGGAGCAGTGGGCGGACCACATCGCGAGGGCGGTGGCGGCCGGCAGGGTGGTGGGCCTCTTCACGGATCGCATGGAGTTCGGTCCCCGAGCCCTCGGGCACCGTTCGATCATCGGCGACCCCCGCTCACCTGCCATGCAGTCGATCATGAACCTGAAGATCAAGTACCGGGAGTCGTTCCGTCCCTTCGCCCCGTCGGTCCTCGCCGAACGGGCCTCGGAGTGGTTCGAGCTCGACACGGTGTCGCCGTACATGATGATCGTCGCCCCGGTGCACGAGCGCCTGCACCGACCGACCGCGAGTGACGCGTGCCGTCAGGAGGTGCGTGACCTCCGCAGCTGGGTGAACGAGGTGCGCTCCGACATCCCCGCCGTGACCCACGTCGACCGGTCGGCGCGGATACAGACGGTCGACGAGCACCAGAGCCCGGCGTACCACGCCGTCCTCCGGGCCTTCGAGGCCCTCACGGGCTGTCCGGTGATCATCAACACGTCCTTCAACGTCAGGGGCGAGCCGATCGTGTGCACGCCGGCTGACGCCTACCGGTGCTTCATGCGCACCGAGATGGACCACCTCGTCCTCGGCCCCTTCGTGCTCGACAAGTCGGACCAGCCGCCCTGGTCGAGCGACGACCGGTGGCAGGAGGACCACGTCCTCGACTGACGTGGACCTGCCAGCCGGCCGCCTCACGACCAGGCCGACCTCCAGGGTTGGAACCGGTCGCTGACCTCCCGGGCCGCTGGCGGGAGACAGCGCGGGTGAGTCGCTGGGGACGATGCCGAGGACATCTGCTCCTGCTCGCTTCCCCGTCGGAACGCGTTCGGCCGCACGTCTGCGGCCTGGCCAGATCCTCGGATCAGGCCGTTCCGCCCAGCCCGTCGAGGTCTGACCCGAGGGCGGCCACCACCTCGGGTGGTGCCCACGGGCCGCCAGCGCGGTCGTGCGCTGCGGCGATCGAGACCCAGCGCTCGGCTGCGGCTGCTCTCGTGAGGAGCTGCTGGGCCAGCGCCTGGCCGGCCGCGCCGATGGCACTGGCCTCTCGTGGGTGCTCCTGCACCCAGCGCGCCCGCTCGACCAGGTCGCCGAGGTCACGCCGCACGGGGATGAAGTGCACCATCGGCCGGAAGGAGTCGTGCCACCACTCGTGCCACGGCCTGTCCTGGATGAGCACAGGCCGGCCGGCGTGGAGCAGCAGCTTGAGCCGGCCGCTGTAACCGGCCCCTTCGACGTCGATCAGCGCTCCCCAGCGGGCCGCCTGCTCGGCCATCGACAGGTGGGTGCCCGTCACCGTCGAGAGCTTCAGGCCTTCGCTGTTGCGGGCTCCCCACTCCACCTGCTGCACGTCGAGCAGGTCCGGGTGCTCCGAGCCGATCCGGTGGAGCTCGGGACGGATCGGATGGGTGCCGAGGCTGCCGGCCCAGCCCACCACTGAGCGCTCGGCGGGCGCCGCGCCAGCGGCGGCGATGGCGCGGCACGTCTCGTCGTAGTCGTCGATGCCGACCTCCGGCCAACCACCGAAGACGAAGTCGGGGGCCGCCACATCGAGGTGGGTGGCCGAGGTGCAGAACGAGTAGGCCCGCCACGGCCGTTCGGAGGTGCACACCGGGTGGTCCAGCGTGTGGAGGAGGAGCGGCCCGAACGCAGGCAGGCCGAACTCCGCGTCGGCCTGCTCGAAGAGGCGCAGCGCAGACCGGTGGCGTGTCTCCCCGCTGCCCAGGTCGAGCGCGCCGAGACGACCCCGACGCTCCTTGAACAGCACCAGCATGTCCCGGCCCGCCGGACTGCCTTCGATCAGTCGTACCTGCATGGCGGCAGGCTACGGCGACGTGTGGGAAGGGCCGCCACGTCGCTCGCGTGGTGCGAGACGGCGCAGGTGCCACCCCAGAGGCGGCGCGGTTTCCCGCTGACCCGACCTCGCCCTACGACCTGCTGGCCTGTCGGGGGCCTCCGGCCCCCAGGGCCTCGCGGTCGGTCGAGGTGCGGGTGGTGGAGACGATGGGAATCGAACCCACGACCCCTGCTTGCAAGGCAGACAGCATGGGTGGTCACGACCCGCAGGGATCCACGAAACCGCTGGTCGGGCGATGTCATGTAGTGACGCGTGCTGTCTGCTGCGGCCTGATGCCGCCTCGTTCGGTCACGGTGAGGTCACGGCGGCGCCAGCCACCGCTCATCACGGAGCTTGGTCACGGCGGTACGGCGCTCGCCGCCGTACGGCAGGCTGTGGACGTGCGGGAGGCTGTGGGCGGGCGCTTTCATGGGTCGGTGAGCCCGCCGTTGCTGCTGGCGCTGCGGCTGCTGGCGGTTGTTCTGGGCGCCGGTGTTGCGACGGTCGTGGCCTTGGTCTACGCCGGCCCCCTCGGCGGCGTGCGGTTGGTGTACGCCGTACCGGCCCTGGCGGCGCTCTACGCTGCGGCGGGGCTGGTGGCCTGGTGGCGACGACCGGCGAACCAGTTAGGGGCGCTGCTGGTCGTCGC
>CADCTF010000027.1 GCA_902805655.1 uncultured Acidimicrobiales bacterium | reverse complement strand
TTGGCACCTCGATGTCGGCTCGTCGCATCCTGGGGCTGAAGCAGGTCCCAAGGGTTGGGCTGTTCGCCCATTAAAGCGGTACGCGAGCTGGGTTTAGAACGTCGTGAGACAGTTCGGTCCCTATCCGATGCAGCCGTAGGAGATTTGAGGAAGGCTGTCCCTAGTACGAGAGGACCGGGACGGACGCAGCTCTCGTGTGGCAGTTGTCCTGCCAAGGGCACCGCTGCTTAGCGACCTGCGGAAGAGATAAGCGCTGAAAGCATCTAAGCGCGAAGCTTTTTCCGAGATGAGATCTCCCACAGGGTTAACCTGGTAAGGCCCGTGGCCAGACGACCACGTTGATAGGCCGGAAGTGTACGCACAGCAATGTGTTCAGCTGACCGGTACTAATCGGCCGAGGGCTTGGAGAACCTTTATGTTCGTGCTCGCTATAGAACGCTCAGGGGCCGCGCCGGCCCGTATTTGACAGAGCACCGGTTTCCGGTGGCCATAGCGGCGGAGTCACACCCGTTCCCATTCCGAACACGGAAGTTAAGCCCGCCAGCGCCGATGGTACTTGGGGAGAGATCCCCTGGGAGAGTAGGTCGCCGCCGGATTTCTTTTTTGCACGAAGCCCTCGCTATGCGGGGGCTTCGTCGCGTCCGGGGTCGGGTAGGCTGGGCGGTCCCATGTCGCCCCGAAATGCAGACGAGTCCGAACCGCGACGCAAAGCCGGGGATGGTGGTGGGTCACGTGGTGGCGCAGGGTCGGGAGGGCCGGAGCGGCGCGGTGGTAGCGGTGGCGCGCAAGGCTCGGCGCGGCAGGAGGGCAGTGGTGGCCCTCGACCGAGGTCCGAAGGTGGGTCTCCGCGCATTCGGAGCGCCGGCACCGAGCGCAGCCCGGGGCGCTCGGCCTGGGGCGGGGCCGGACGTCAAGGTGGTTCGCGCGATTCGGGCAGTCGGTCCCAGCCCCGTCCTGTGCCCGGACGGAGCCAGGGGCGGTCGGCCGGCCGCGGGAGCGAAGGTCGAGGTGGGAGGCGTGACTCCGATGGCGGCTCCGATCCCCGTGGTGCGCCGGAGCGGGGCCGCGGCGGCTCGTGGGCAGGAAAGGCGGGCGACGCGCCCCGCAGCTCAGGCGGGCGACCGAGCAACGGGGGGCGCAGCGGCGCATCGTCGTCCGGTGGTCCCGGGGCGGGCCGTGGCGGGGAGTCTCGTGGAGGCTCTTCGGGTGCGGCCCCTCGTCGGCCGATCGTGCGCGGGCGCCTGGAAGAGCAAGGGGCGAAGCGCCAGTGGGGCTCGCTGGCCCGGAAGGGCACGAGGTGGTTGGACGAGCCGGCCCCGGGTGCACCGACGCCTCCGAAGCCGGTCCATGGGCAGAGCGCGCCGTCGGAGCCGTGGAAGCCGGAGCGGTGGGTGCGGGAGGCCGGGTCCGAGTCGCAGGCCGCTCGCGGCAAGGTGGCCGGGTCGCAGGGGCGTACGAAGCGCCCGATAAGGAGCCGGTCGCTCCCGCAGCCGGTGCGCTCGGAGCTGGCGGGCGACGTCGGTGCTACCAAGGCTCCTCGCATGGAGCTGCGCATGGGTGAAGCGGTGCGCGCCTATGAGCGCGACCGCTACCGAGAGGCGGCGCAGGTGCTCCGCCCCCTGGCCGAGGCGGCACCGGGTGCCCCTGCGGTGCGGGAGCTCTACGGCTTGACGCTGTACCGGCTCGGCCGTTGGAACGATGCGATCCGCGAGCTCGAGGCGTTCCGATCGATCAGCGGCTCGTTCGACCAACACCCGACGTTGGCGGACTGCTACCGGGCCAAGCGGCGTTGGGGCAAGGTCGAGGCGCTGTGGGAGGAGCTCCGCGAGGCTTCGCCGAGCGCCGAGCTGGTGGCCGAGGGCCGCATTGTGGCGGCGGGGGCCCGGGCCGACAAGGGTGACATCACCTCGGCCATCGACCTGCTCGAACGCGCCGCCAAGGAGACGCATCGGCCGAAGGACCACCACGTCCGCTCGTGGTACGACCTTGCCGACCTGTACGAGCGAGCCGGGCAGATCCCCCGTGCGCGGGAGCTGTTTCGGCGAGTCGTGGACGTGGACCCCGAGCTGTCCGATGCCGTGGAGCGTCTGTCCGGCCTGAACTGACCGCGTCATCGGGCTCGCTCGGCACTGTCACACCGCCTCCGTAGCGTGAGCCTCGGCACTTCCCCCAGTTGCCCATGCGCCGATCCGGCGCTGTGACCGAGGAGTGTCCATGAACGTCGTCGCCTTGCGAGGCATCCTGTCCCGCCCTGCCGAAGAACGGGTCTTGCCTTCGGGCGACCGGCTCTTGACCATCGAGGTCACCGTCCGTCCGGGGGAGGGCCGGGCAGAGGGCGTGCCCGTGGTCTGGCCGGATCCGCCTGCGGCCGGATCCGTGCTCGACGTGGGGGACGAGGTGGTCGTGGTGGGGCGTGTCCGTCGCCGCTTCTACCGCGCGGGGGGCTCGACGCAGAGCCGCACGGAGGTGGTGGCGGACACGGTGCTGCCGGCGCGAGCGTCCAAGCGCATCGCCAAGGCGCTCGCCCAGGCGGCCGAGCGCGTCAGCGCGTGAACCGCACCTTGCTCACAGGTGGCCGTTAGGGTGGCAACGCACACAGCGCCAATGGGGGGGCAGTGTCAGACACCATCGAAGAACGCTCGACGAACAAGCTCGAGCAGGTAGTCATCCGCTTTGCCGGCGACTCGGGCGACGGCATGCAGCTCACCGGCGACCGGTTCACCGAGTCGAGCGCCATGTTCGGGAACGACCTGGCGACCTTGCCGAACTTCCCGGCGGAGATCCGCGCGCCGGCTGGAACGTTGGCTGGCGTGTCGGCCTTCCAGGTCCACATCTCCGACCACGACATCCTGACGCCCGGCGATGCGCCGAGCGTCCTCATCGCCATGAACCCGGCCGCCTTGCGGAGCGAGCTGCACGACCTCACGGCCGGCGGCACGCTCATCGTGAACAGCGACGCCTTCGACGAGCGAAACCTGGCCAAGGCGGGGTACTCCACCAACCCGCTCACCGACGGGTCGCTGTCGGACTACAGCGTGTACGAGGTGCCGATGACCTCGATAACCCTGGAGGCCACCAAGCCGACGGGGGCGAGGCCCCGGGATGCCGAGCGCAGCAAGAACTTCTTTGCGCTCGGCATCGTCTCGTGGATGTACACCCGCCCGGTGGAAGACACCGTGGCGTGGATCGAGCAGCGCTTCGCCAAGAACGCCCTGGTGCGCGACGCGAACCTCCTGGCCTTCAAGGCGGGCTTCAACTTCGGCGAGACGGCGGAGATCTTCCCGCCGGCGTATCGGGTGCTGCCCGCCCCGCTGACCAAGGGCAACTACACCAACATCAGCGGCAACACCGCCCTCGCCTGGGGCCTGGTGGCCGCCGGACAGCTGGCGAAGCTGCCCGTGTTCCTGGCCTCGTATCCCATCACCCCGGCGTCGGACATCCTGCACGAGCTGTCCAAGCACAAGAACTTCGGTGTCCGCACCATGCAGGCCGAGGACGAGATCGCGGCCGTAGGGGCCGCGTTGGGCGCATCGTTCGGTGGGCACCTCGGAGTGACGACCACCAGTGGGCCGGGCGTCGACCTGAAGAGCGAGACGATCGGCCTGGCCATCAGCATGGAGCTGCCGTTGCTGGTGATCGACATCCAGCGAGGCGGCCCCTCGACCGGCCTGCCGACCAAGACCGAGCAGGCGGACCTGCTGCTCGCCATGTACGGCCGCCACGGCGAGTCGCCGCTTCCCATCGTGGCGTCGAAGACCCCGTCGGACTGCTTCTTCGCAGCCATCGAGGCGGTTCGGCTGGCCGTGAAGTACCGGACGCCGGTGATCCTGCTCTCGGACGGCTACCTCGGCAACGGCACCGAGCCTTGGCGGATGCCCGATGTGTCGCAGCTCCCTGACATCAGCGTGCCCTTCGCCAGCGAGCCGAACGGAGCCGAAGGCGAGTTCCTCCCGTACCTCCGCGATCCCGAGACGCTCGCCCGGCCCTGGGCCGTGCCCGGGACCCCGGGCCTCGAGCACCGCCTCGGCGGCATCGAGAAGGAGGACGTGTCCGGCAACATCAACTACGAGCCGGCCAACCACGAGCACATGGTGCAGCTGCGGGCGGCCAAGATCGCCGGCATCGCCCGCGACATCCCGTTGGTGGAGCTCGACGATCCGGACGGCGACGCCGAGGTGCTGGTGCTCGGCTGGGGCTCCACCGAGGGCACGATCATCGCGGCCGTCCGTCGGCTGCGCGAGTCCGGCTGCAAGGTGGCCCAGGCCCACCTCACGCACCTCAACCCCTTTCCCTCCAACCTCGGCGACGTGCTGCGCCGCTACCCGAAGATCCTCGTCCCCGAGATGAACCTCGGCCAGCTCAGCCGGCTCGTCCGGGCTGAGTACCTGGTCGACGCCAAGACCTACTCGAAGGTCCAGGGCCTGCCCTTCCGGATCGACGAGCTCGAAGCTGCGATCGGAGCGCTCCTCGATGACTGATACCGCTGTCCCCCTCACCACGAAGAAGGACTGGTCGAGCGACCAGGAGGTGCGGTGGTGCCCAGGCTGTGGCGACTACTCGATCCTCACGGCCGTGCAGATGCTCATGCCGGACCTCGGCGTGAAGCGGGAGAACACGGTCTTCGTCTCGGGCATCGGTTGCTCGAGCCGCTTCCCGTACTACATGAACACCTACGGCATGCACTCGATCCATGGTCGAGCCCCGGCGATCGCGAGCGGGCTGGCCGTCGCCCGGCCCGACCTGGACGTCTGGGTCATCACGGGAGACGGTGACGGCCTGTCCATCGGCGGCAACCACCTGATCCACGCCCTGCGCCGCAACGTGAACCTCACCATCCTCCTGTTCAACAACCAGATCTACGGCCTGACCAAGGGCCAGTACTCGCCGACGAGCGAGGTGGGAAAGATCACCAAGTCGACGCCGTTCGGCTCTGTCGATCGTCCGTTCAACCCCGTGAGCCTTGCCCTCGGTGCCGAAGCGACCTTCGTGGCCCGCACCCACGACCTCGACCGCAAGCACATGATGGAGACGTTCCGCCGGGCCCACGACCATCGGGGCGGCGCCTTCGTCGAGATCTACCAGAACTGCAACGTCTTCAACGACGGTGCCTTCGACCCGATCCTGGCCCGTGACAACCGCTCGGACAACCTGGTGCCGCTGGTGCACGGCCAGCCGGTGCGCTTCGGCAAGGAAGATCAGCTGGGGGTGACCCTCGACGACCAAGGTCGCGCCCAGGTGGTGCAGGTGGCCGACGTCGGTGAGGACGCGCTGCTCGTGCACGACGAGACCCGTGACGATCCGGGGCTCGCGTTCCAGCTGAGTCGTCTGGCCCGAGGCCCGTTCGAGCCGACGCCGATGGGCGTGTTCCGCGCCGTCGAGCGGCCGGACTACGGCACCGCCATCGGCGACCAGCTGGTGGCATCGCACGCCCGGCAGGGCCCCGGCGACCTGCAGGCGCTGCTTGCCTCGGGATCCACCTGGACCGTCTGAGCGTCGCGAACGGCGCTCAGTCCAGGGAGCGGAACACCATGCCCGTTCGCGGCTTCGGGTAGAAGAACGTGGTCTTCGGGGGCATCCGCTCCCCGCCGTGGCTGATGGCTGCGATCTGTGCGACCGTGGCCGGCCGCAACAGCACTCCGGCGGTGGCGGTGCCGCCCTCGACCGCCCGCCCCACCAGGTCCCACCCGTGCTGGAACCGCACGTCGACGGCCGGCAGATCCGCCAGCGCGACATCCAGCCGGCTCGAGTCGAGGTCGTGGCTGGCGGCGGCCACGGTTGCGGCCGTGGGCCGGAGCAACCAGCACGCCCCCGGGATCACCAGAGCCAGTGCGCCGGCATCGTCCATCCGGGCCGCGATTGTGGCGTCGAGGGGTCCGGTGTCGAACAGATCGAAGTGCGGCGCGAGCACGCGCCGGATCTCGGTCGGATCCGACCCCGAGAGCAAGCGGTGGATGGGGCGCACGGTCACCTCTTCGTCGGCCAGGGGAACGACGAAGGCGAGGATGAAGTCCTGTCCGCCGCCGGCGCCCACCTCGGCCTGGTACGTCAGCGCCACCTCGTAGCGGTGGTGGCCGTCGGCCACGACGATCGGCGTGGCGACCACCGCCTCGCGAATGGCAGCCACCATGCCCGGCTGGCTGACTCGCCACAACCGGTGGTGCACACCTTCCTCATCCGTGGCGCGAGCATCCGGCGGGCCCGAGGTGTCGAGCAGGTCGGCCAGGCCCTCTGTGGTGGACAGGCCCCAGATCGGTGAAAGGTTGCACCGGGTGGCACGGAGGAGCTCGAGCCGGTCGGCCTTGTCCTTCGGAGTGGTGCGCTCGTGCGGCAAGATCCCGTTCCCGGGCGGCTCCAAGGCGAGCGCGCCGAGGATGCCGGTGGTCTGCCGGGGCCGGCCGGCTTCGTCGTGGAAGCCCATGCGGTAGATGTAGAACACCGCCGCGTCGTCCTGCACGAGGATCCGCTCGTCCAGCCATCGGCGCCACAGCCGGGCGGCCGCCTCGTACCTCGAGCCCTCTCCCTCAGCCTCCGGTAGCTCCAGGCGCACGGCGTTGCAGTCGCTCCGGGCCAGGAGCGCAGCGCGGTCCTCGGCCGAGATGACGTCGTAGGGCGGCGCGATCACGTCGTCCACGAAGCCGCCCTCGGCGTTGTAGAGGACACCCGGGAACGGTTCGAAGCGAGGCACGTGGACATGCCTAGCATGAGCGCACCTTGGCCTGGCTGCTCGATCTCGACGGTGTTGTGTGGCGGGGCGACCAGCCGATTCCCGGGAGTGCGGCCGCAGTCGCGCAGGTGCGCGCCGCAGGGGAGCGAGTGGTGTTCGTCACCAACAACTCCTCGGCCACCGTCGCTCAGTACGTCGACAAGCTGGCCGGCTTCGACGTGGCCGTGGAGCCCGCCGACCTCGTGACCTCCGCCCAGGCGGCGGCCTCACTGGTGGAGCCGGGAACCACGGCGCTGGTGTGCGGCGGCCCGGGTGTGCACGAGGCACTCGAGGAGCGTGGCGTCATCACGGTGCGGGAAGGCGACGCCGGGACGGTGGTGGTCGGGTGGCACCGTGACTTCGACTTCAGCCGCCTGACAGCCGCGTTCGCAGCCGTTCGTGCCGGAGCACGGCTGGTGGGCACCAACGACGATGCGACCTACCCCGTGCCGGGAGGGCTGCTTCCCGGTGCCGGATCGATCCTCGCGGCGGTGGTCTACGCGACCGGAGTCGACCCGGTGGTGGCCGGAAAGCCCCATGCCGCGATGGCCACCTTGCTCGCCCGCCGGGTGCCGGACGCCACCATCATGGTGGGCGACAAGCCGGAGACCGACGGGGCCATGGCCCGAGCTCTGGGCGTCGACTTCGGTCTGGTGCTCAGTGGCGTCACGACGGCCGAGCACCTCCCGGTCGAGCCGCAGCCCGACCACATGGCGCCCGACCTCGCCGGCCTCGTGGCTCAGCGATACGGGGCGTAGTAAGGGTTGGGGACCGGCTGCGGGCCTCGTCGCGCTCGCCAGACCAGGCCGCCGAGGATGCCGAAGAGGAACCCGCCCACGTGGGCCATCCAAGCCACGCCCGCGTTGGGGTTTATGAAGAACTGCGAGACGAACCAGATTCCGAGCAGCCAACGGGCCTGGACGTCGCGGAACAGGATGAAGAAGAAGATGATCACCGTCTTGATCGGCACCCGCGGGAACAGCACGAGGTACGCGCCCATGACGCCGGCGATCGCCCCGGACGCCCCGACGACGGGCACGGTGCTGTCGGGTTGCACCGCGATGTGGGCCACTGTCGCCGCCAACCCGGACAAGAGGTAGAAGAGGACGTAGGGCACCTTGCCCTGGGTGTCCTCGATGTTGTTGCCGAAGACCCACAGATACAGCATGTTGCCGGCGAGGTGGAGCAGCCCCCCGTGCAGGAACATCGAGGTGATGATGGCCAGGTACACGCTCTTGCCCCCGAAGCCGGCGGGCGTCGCCGGGTCGGCTTGGCATGCGGCGGGGTTGCCGGAGCCGGTGAACGTGTCGACGATCTCGCCCCGGGTCAGCGGACGGCCCTGCACGACCTCGCACGGGATGGCCGCGTTCTTCAGCGTGAACTCGAGGTTCGCCCCGGGGTCGGCCGGCTCACCGGCGAGGAGCTCGCCCGCACCCTGTTGCACGAAGAAGTACACGACGACGCAGATCGCGATGAGCACCATGGTGACGATCGGCGTCCGCTTCGTCGGGTTCTCGTCCTTCAGCGGGATCACGGAGTCAGGCTCTACCCCGAGCGGTGCTAACTGTTGCTAGCACTCTGAGGGCTCCGGTAGCCTGGGTGCATGGCTGATTCGGACATCCTTCGCCGCTATCTCGAGGCTGGCATGGCCTTCACGCAGCTGTCCCGGGAACGGGCCGAGGCGATCGTGCGGGAGCTGGCCAAGCAGGGCGAAGCCAAGCTCAAGGACAACGAGAGCCTCATCGAGGAGATCGTGGACAAGAGCCGCGAGAACACCGAAGCGTTGGTGGGGATGGTGCGGCGCGAGATCGCCGACCAGCTGCGCAGCCTCGGCCTCGAGGATCTGGCCCGACGGGCCCAGCCCGACGCTGGTGCACCTTCTGGGGGCGACGCAGCTACCGGAGCGGACCCCTTCACCGCCGAGGCACCCGGCACGGCCGCAGCCGCACCGGACCTGGAGCCCGAGCCGTTGGTGCCCGATCCTGTGGCGCCGGCCGCCCCCACGGCCAAGAAGGCTCCTGCTGCCAAGAAGGCCGGCGTGGCGAAGAAGGCGCAGCCGGCGGCCACCAAGAAGGCAGCCGGAACGGCCAAGGCGGTCGGGAAGAAGGCGGCGACTCCGACCAAGAAGGCGGGCGCGGCCAAGAAGTCCGGCGCGGCCAAGAAGTCGGGGCCGGCACAAGGCTGACGGCGCGCCGGCGCCTGGACGCCGAGCTCGTCGCCCGCGGCCTCGCTGCCGACCAGCAACAGGCTCAGGAGCGAATCGCGGCGGGCTTGGTGCTCGTCGGCGGTGCACCGGCCACCAAGGCCTCGCGGCAGGTGGCGGCGGCGGAGCCGATCGTCGTCCTCGGTCCCCCACCGCCGTTCGTGAGCCGGGGCGGGCAGAAGCTCGACGGCGCGCTCGAGCGCTTCCCGGTCCGGGTCGAGGGGCGTAGCGCCCTGGATGCAGGTGCGTCCACGGGCGGGTTCACGGACTGCCTGCTCCAGCGAGGTGCCGCTTCGGTGACGTCCGTCGACGTGGGTCACGGTCAGCTGCACGAGAAGCTTCGGCGCGACCCCCGTGTGTCGGTGTTCGAACGGGTGCACATCCGGGACTTCGAAGGCGGCCCGTACGAGCTGATCGTTGCGGATCTCTCCTTCATCTCGCTCCGCACGGTTGCCGAGGCGCTCTTCGGCCGCCTGGCTCAGCCCGGAGCCGACGTCGTCGCCCTGGTGAAGCCGCAGTTCGAGGCGCCCCGGGCCGAGGCATCGAAGGGAAGGGGGGTGATCCGGGACCCGCAGGTGTGGCGTCGCGCCCTCGAAGGCGTGCGTACCGCCATCGTCGACCAAGGAGCCACCATGATGGACATCATGGTGTCGCCACTGACAGGGGCCGAGGGCAACGTCGAGTTCCTGGCCCACGCCGTCGCGCATCGCGACGGGCCGTCGCTGGACGACGCCGCGCTGGACGCCGTGGTGGCCGAGGCCGCTCCGGCGGCGGACGGAGGCTGATGGCCTCCGTCGGCATCGTCGTCCACCGCGCCCGGGAGGAGGCGTGGAACCTGGCGCTCGAGGCAGCGGTCTGGTTGGCCGAGCGCGGCCACGAGGTGCGGCTCCCGTCGGACGACGCCAAGCTCACGGGGCTGGTGGCATCGGGCGTCCCGGACGAGGGCCTGGGTGAGGGCCTCGAGCTGATGCTCAGCCTCGGCGGTGACGGCACCATGCTCCGGGCCATCGACCTGGTCGTGCCGTACGGGGTGCCCGTGCTCGGTCTCAACGTGGGTCATCTCGGCTACCTCACGACCTGCGAGCCCGCCGAGCTGACGAGTGCCCTCGAGCGCTTCTTCGCCGGCGACTACGAGATCGAGGAGCGGATGACGATCGAGGTCACCGCGGACGTCGCCTCGACAGGGCAGCGCTTCGACCGTCTCACAGCCGTGAACGAGGCCTGGCTCGAGAAGGCGCAGCCCGGCCACACGGTGCACATGTCGGTGGAGGTCGGAGGTCAGCCCTTCACGACCTATGCCGCCGACGGCATCATCGTCGCCACCCCGACGGGCTCGACCGCGTACAACCTCTCCGTGCGCGGGCCCATCCTCTCGCCGACGCTCGAGGCGATGGTGATGACTCCTGTGGCGCCCCACCAGCTGTTCGACTTCAGCCTCGTGGTCGACAAGTCCCAGCACATCCGCATCGAGGTGCTGGACGAGCGGGCGGCGATCCTGCTCGTGGACGGCCGGACGGTGTGCGAAGTGAGCGCGGGCGACGTGGTGACGTGCCGCAAGGGACGCCACGCCGCCCGGCTGGTCACCTTCGGTGGGAGGGACTTCCACCGGATCCTGAAATCGAAGTTCGGGTTGCAGGACCGCTGATGCTGGCCGAGCTCCATGTCCGGGACCTCGGCGTCATCGCCGACCTTCGGCTCGTCCTGGGGCCCGGCATGACCGCGTTGACGGGGGAGACGGGCGCCGGCAAGACGCTGCTGGTGGAAGCGATCGAGCTGTTGGTCGGGGGACGGGCGGATCCAGTCCTCGTGCGGCCGGGCGCCGACGAGGCGCTGGTGGAGGGTCGCTTCCTCGACGAAGGTCACGAGGTGGTGCTGGCCCGGGCGGTCCCTGCCGGCGGGGGGCGATCGCGCGGGTACGTCGACGGCCGCATGGCTTCGATCGCCGCGTTGGCCGAGGCGGGCGCCGGGCTCGTCGACCTGCACGGGCAGCACGCGCACCAGTCCCTGCTGGCCGCGTCGACGCAGCGATCTGCGCTCGACACCTTCGCCCACTCGGACCCTGGGGAGCTGGCGGCGGCGCGGGCGGCCGTGCGCGAGATCGACACCGCGCTGGACGCGTTGGGAGGCGACGCCCGGTCGAGGGCGAGAGAGGCCGACCTGCTGCGGTTCCAGCTGACAGAGATCGAGGGGGCGGCCATCGAAGCCCCGGCCGAGGAAGAGGCGCTCGAGCTCGAGGAGGACCGGCTGAGCGGTGCTGCGGGCCACCGCGACGCGGCGGCCGCGGCTTTGGAGGCCGTGGTGGAGGACTCCGGCGCCATCGACGCGCTCGGCACGGCGGTCGGCGCGCTGGCGGGCCATGAGCCGTTGCGGGAGCTGGCCGACCGGCTTCGTGACCTCCAAGCCGAGCTGGCCGATGTGGGCGTCGATCTCCGCAGTGCAGCCGAGTCCTTCGAGGACGATCCCGAGCGACTGGCGCGGGTCCGTGCTCGGCGCCAACAGCTGCGTGACCTCCGGCGCAAGTACGGCGAGTCGCTGTCTGACGTGCTGGCCTTCGCCGAGGAGACCGCCCGGCGGCTCGACGAGCTCGAATCGCACGAGGTGCGGGTGGCGGCGCTGGAGCAGGACCGGGCCGTGGCGGTGGCGTCGGTGGCCAAGGCTGCTGCGGTGCTCGGTCGCACCCGACGCAAGGCGGCTGCGGCGCTCGCCGATGCCGTCGAGGTGAACCTCCGTCAGCTGGCGCTGCCCCGTGCCCGCCTCGCCGTGCACGTGGGCGAAGCCGACCCCGGTGATGACGTCACCTTCCTGTTCGCGGCGAACCCTGGCGAACCCCTGTTGCCGCTGACCAAGATCGCTTCAGGGGGCGAGCTGGCGCGGACCATGCTCGCCGCTCGCCTCGTGCTGTCCGAGTCCCCCGGGACCCTCGTGTTCGACGAGGTCGATGCCGGCGTGGGTGGTGAGGCGGCGCTGGCAGTGGGCCGGGCCCTGGCCGAGCTGGCCGCGAATCGCCAGGTGTTGGTGGTCACCCACCTTCCGCAGGTGGCTGCGTTCGCGGACGCCCAGGTGCGGGTGGCCAAGGATGAGCACGCAGGGCGCACCGTGGCCACGGTCACGGTGCTCGACGACGCCGGTCGGGTGGTCGAGCTCTCTCGCATGATGTCCGGCCAGCCCGAGAGCAAGACCGCTCGAGGCCACGCCGAGGAGCTGCTGGCGTCGGCCGCCCGGGAGCGGGGGCGGTGATGGCGGTCCGACGGCGCGTCAGCCACCCGGCCTACGGCGGGGCTCGTGCCGAGTTCACCACCGGCGTGGCGCGTGTCGACCGTCGCACCAAGGACCTCGTGAAGCGCCTGCAGCCGGGCGACATCGCCGTCATCGATCACGAGGACCTCGATCGTGTGGCCGCCGAAGGCCTCATCGAGTGCCGAGTCGCAGGCGTCATCAACGCGTCGAGGTCGATCTCCGGGCGCTATCCGAACGTCGGCCCGCTCCTCATCGCCGCCGCCGGCATCCCGCTGGTCGACGGTGTCGGGCGAGAGCTGCTCGACGCGGTCACCGAAGGGCAGGTGCTCGGGATGGAGGGCGACGACGTGTTCGCCGGCCCGGTGCTGCTGGGATCGGGCTCGCGCCAGACGCTGCAGTCCCTCGAGGCGGCGTACGAGGCGGCCAAGTCGGCCATGGGGGACGAGCTCGAGCGCTTCGCGGAGAACACCCTCGAGTTCATGCGGCGCGAGCGCGGGTTCTTCCTCGATGCCGAGCAGCTGCCGAAGGTCCGCACCGACGTGTCGGGGCGGCACGTGCTGATCGTGGTACGGGGCCACGACTACAAGGAGGATCTCGCCGCGCTGCGCGGCTACGTGCGCGAGATGCGCCCGGTGCTGATCGGCGTCGACGGCGGCGCCGATGCCCTGCTCGACGCCGGGCACCGCCCGGACGTCGTCATCGGTGACTTCGACTCGGTGTCATCCTCCGCCCTCCACAGCGGCGCAGAGCTGATCGTGCACGGGTACCCGGGTGGCGAGGCACCCGGCGCCGCCCGGTTGCAGCGGCTGGGCCTGGCCTTCGAGGTGTTCGAGGCGGGGGGCACGAGCGAGGACATCGCCATGTTGCTGGCCTACGAGAAGGGCGCGGCGCTCATCGTGGCCGTGGGCACGCATGCGTCCATGGTCGAGTTCCTCGACAAGGGCCGGGCGGGCATGGCCTCCACGTTCCTGACCCGGCTGCGGGTGGGGCCGCTGCTCGTGGATGCGAAGGGCGTGAGCCGGCTCTACCACGGCCGCATCCGCCGGTCGGACATGACCGTGTTCCTTCTGGCCGTGGCCGCGTTCTTCGTCGTGATCGCAGTCTTCGTCACCCCGCCGGTCTTCCGGGAAGGCCTGTGGTTCATCGTGCGCGACCTGTGGGATTCGGCGTTCCGGTGAGGGCGGTGTGATCAACTTCCGGTTCCATCTCGTCTCCCTGGTCGCCGTCTTCCTCGCCCTCGCCGGTGGCATCGCGATCGGGGCGGCCGTCGTCGACCGGGCGACGATCGACCTCTTGGAGGACCAGCTCAACCGGGCCGAGACCCGCCGGGTGGAGACCAACGAGCGCAACGACGAGCTGCGGCGCGACGTGGAGCTCTGGGGACAGTTCGCCGAGCAGGCGGACGATCGGCTCATCCCTACTCGGCTGGTGAGCATGAGGCTGTTCTTCGTAGCCGTGAAAGGCATCGACGAGGAGCCGCTGACCGCCTTGCAGGAGGCAGCGGTGGCCGCCGGGGCCACCGTGCAGGGGACGTTGTGGCTGACCCCGAAGTGGCGCCTGGAGACGGGCGGCCAGACCGCTGACCTGGCGGCCGGCATCGGCGGCGCGTCGGACGAGCGGCCGGAGGCGTTGCGCGACCGCGCCACCTCCAGGCTGTCGGGCGTGCTCGCCTCGGGGGAGGGCCGGGCGTTGCTCACCGCCCTGGAGGGCCGGGCCTTCCTCGACTTCGAGCCGGGCCCGGGCGGAGCCACACTGACCGACGTGAGCTTCGGCGCCGTGCGCTACGTCGTCGTCTCCGGCCCGAACGCCGACCTCGAGCCGAACGTCGTGGTGCTGCCCCTGGTGCAGAACCTGGCCGAGGCGGGCGCGCCGGTGCTGGTAGGCCAGACCGAGCTCCGCAAGCCAGACCCCAATGCGGCCGTACCGGCGCCCGAGAGCTTCGTGGGTCTCGTGCGCGCCGACAGCGGCCTGCGGGCGAAGGTCTCGACGGTGGACGACCTGAGCGACTACCGCGGCCGCACGGCCGCCATCCTCCTGCTGCCCCGGCTCGGGTCGGGACGGCCCAGTCATCCCGGTCTCGGCCCAGGCTCAGACGGGGTCCTTCCCACTCCGTGAGCCGAATCGTGGCGCTGGTCCCGGCCAAGGACCGCGCCGACTCGGTGGGAGAGACGGTGGCGGCTCTGCGCGCCCTCCCCGAGGTCGACACGGTGGTGGTGATCGACGACGGCTCTCGAGACGGGACCGCGGCGCTGGCCGCTCGGCACGGCGCGAGCGTCGTGCGCCTCGAGCGCAACGTGGGCAAGGGCGGCGCCGTTGCGGCAGGGATCGGGGCGGCCCCCGACGCGGCGGTGTACCTGCTCGTGGATGCCGACGTGCGCGGCACCTCGGCCCTCGTTCGGGCCCTGCTGGCGCCGGTGCTGGCCGGTGAGGCGGATCTCACCATCGGCGTGCTCCCGTCCGCTGGTGGGCGGGGTGGCTTCGGAACAGTGCGGGAGCTGGCCCGACGAGGCATCGCCCGCGGGTGCGGCATGCAGAGCCGGGCGCCGCTCTCCGGTCAGCGGGCTGTGCGCGGGGACCTCCTGAGGAGCCTTCGGCTCGCTGACCGGTTCGGTCTCGAAGTCGCCATGACGATCGACGCGGTGCGCTCCGGAGCGCGGCTGCTGGAGATCGACGTCGCCATGGAGCACCGGCACACCGGACGGCGGCTGGCGGGCTTCCGCCACCGTGCCGGCCAGGGGGTGGACATCTGCCGAGCACTGTGGCCGCGCCTCACCAGCCGCGGGCTCCGCGTGAGCCTCATGGCGCTCCTCTTCGTCATCGCGTGCGCCGCCGCGCTGCTCGGGGGTTCGACGAGCGATGCCGCAGTGGTGCCCCTTCCGCCGGGCGTGACGAAGGTGGTGCTGTTCGGCGTGCCGGGCCTGTCGTGGGACGAGCTGCGTGCCGGATCGATGCCGGTGCTCTCCGAGATCGTGGCCACGGGGGCGGTGGCGGCGACGAACGTGCGCACCGGGCAGGGCAGCCTCGACGACGCCGCGCGCGGGCCAGCCTCCTCCCAGGGCTACGCCACCCTCGGCGCCGGCGTGCGGGTGTCGGAGGGCAAGGACACGGGCCACAGAGCCTCGGCGCTGGGCGATGCCCTTCAACGCGCCGGCCTTCGCACTGCCGTGGTCGGTGAAGCATCGGCGGCAGTGGCTCTGGCCGACAGCCGAGGGCACGTTGACTCCGTCGCCACCGGCCCGGGCCTTCGGGAGGAACGGGGCCTGCCGGGAACGTTCGCCGTTCGTGAGGAGCTGGCCGCGGCCGCCACGGCGGCCATGACGGCGGCGGACGTGGTGCTCGTCGACCCGGGCGACTTGGAGCGCCATCCACGAAACGAGCCGGCGGCTCGAGCCGAGGCCCTGGCTCGTACCGATGCCATCCTCGCCGACGTGCATCGGGCCCTGCCGGCGGGCGGGCTGTTGATGGTCGTCTCCGTGGTGTCGCCTTCCGCCGCCGGGGGAGCCCCGGGGCCCCGGGCGCTCACACCCACCGTCGCCGCCGGTTCCCGCGTCCCGGCCGGCTACCTGAGCTCGGCTTCCACTCACCGCACGGGCCTGGTGACCCTCACGGACGTGGCGCCGACCGTCCTCGACGCGCTCGACGTAGACGTGCCGCGCGAGATGATCGGCCAGCCACTGGCCGTGCTCACCGGCCCGGCTTCGGTCAGCGCCCTCGCCGCCATGGACGGGGACGCCACCTACCGGCAGCGGATCTACCTTCCGTTGCTGGTCGGGTACGTGGTGGTGCAGGTGGTCGTGTACCTGCTGGGCGCGCTGGCGGTGGTCCTCCGCCGCCAGGGTTCTACAGCGCCATACGCCCCCCGGCTGCGTCGTCATCTCGGCCTGGCTGCGCTCGCGGTGGCGGCGTACCCGGTGGTGACCTTCGTCTTCCGCGGCGTGCAGCTGGCCGGTGTCCGCGCTCCCGGGATCCCACTGCTGCTCGCCCTCACCGCCGCGGCGGCGCTGCTGGCGGCGCGGGCCAGGGGAGGACCGCTCGTGGGGTTGTCGCGGCTGCTTGCGGCGACGATCGCCCTCCTCGCCGCGGACCTGTCCACCGGCGCCCGCCTACAGGCATCGAGCCTCCTGGGCTACGCGCTCCACACGTCGAGCCGATACACGGGAGCCGGCAACACCACCTTCGCCATCCTGCTCTGCGCCACCGTGCTGCTGGCCGCGTTGCACGTCCGTCGCGCTCCGAGGGGAGCCGAGGCGCTGGTGTCGGTCGGCTTCCTCTTCGCCTTCGTGCTGCTCGTGCAAGGTGCGCCCGCCCTGGGATCGGACGTGGGCGGCATCATCACCATGGTTCCGGTATTCGGTCTGACGCTCTGGATGCTCGCTGGACGACGCGTATCGGTCCGGGCGCTCGGCGCAGCGGTGGCCCTGACCGCCGTTGCGCTCGTCATCGCCGCTGGGGTCGACGCAGCCCGTCCGGCCCCCGATCGGACGCACCTCGGCCGCCTGGTGGTGGACGTACAGGCCGAGGGCCTGGCCCCGCTGTGGAGCACGATCACCCGCCGGGTGGCATTGAACTTCGGTGCCGACTCGCCCGTGCTCAGCGTCGTGGTGCTCGGCCTGGCCGGCGCCTTGCTGGTGGCCATGCGCAGGACAGCAGCGGTGCGCGAGCTGTTGCCCGGCGGCTCTGCGCTTCGGATCGGCGTGGCCGCAGCACTGGCCGGAAGCGTGCTCGGCTATCTGGTCAACGACTCCGGCGTCGTGGTGGTGGCCATGTCGTTCGTCTTCGTCGGACCGCTGCTCACCGTGCTGGCCCTCCGGCCGCCCGCTCCAGTCCACGTCGGAGCGGCGCCATGACCGTCGTGCTCGCCCTGCTGGTCGGGTACCTGGCCGGGCGCCTGACGTGGCTGCTGTTGCGACCGACCTTCCGGCAGCCCGTCTTCGTACGGCGGAACTATCGCGATGCGCCGGTCGTCACGGCAGCCGGGCTGGCCGTGACGGCTGCGGTCCTCCTCGTCGAAGCCGGTCGGACGCTGGCCGAGGCGGCCGGGGTGGGCGACGAGCGGGCGGGTCCCGGGCCCGTGCGCGCCGCCACCGTGGTGGCCGTGCTCGGGCTGTGCCTCCTCGGGCTGGCCGACGACCTGGCCGCCGCAGGCGTCAGCCGCGGCTTCCGAGGCCATCTCGCCGCCCTGGCGCGAGGGCGGCTCACCACCGGTGGCCTCAAGCTGCTCGGCGGCGCCGCGGTGTGCGTGCTGGCGACCGGCACCCTGCGGCCCACCTCGTTGGGCCGGTTGCTGCTCGACGGTGCTCTCGTCGCGCTGGCCGCCAACCTGGGCAACCTGCTCGACCGGGCGCCGGGCCGCACCACCAAGGTCGGTGGTGCCGCCTTCGTGGTGCTGGCCCTCGCCGTGGGAGCCGACACGGCCCTGACCGCAGCGGCGGTGGTGGTGGGAGCGAGCCTGGCGTTGCTGCTCGACGACCTCCGCGAGCGGATCATGCTGGGCGACGCCGGCGCCAACGTCGTCGGAGGCGCCCTCGGGCTCGGCGTGGTGGCCACCACCGCACCAGACGTGCGGGCATGGGTGCTGGTCGCCCTGGTCGTGCTCAACCTGGCCAGCGAGGTGGTCTCGTTCAGCCGGGTGATCGACCGCATCCCTCCGCTTCGGGCCCTGGATCGGGCCGGGTGCACACCGCAGCGCCGACGCGCGCGATGACATCCCCGCGCTGCGCCCGCCCGGAGCGGTACTCTCAAGGTCCGTGACGAAGCACATTTTCGTGACGGGCGGAGTGGCCAGCTCCCTGGGAAAGGGCCTCACCGCCTCGTCCCTCGGGCGCCTGCTCAAGTCCCGGGGCCTACGGGTGACCATGCAGAAGCTCGATCCGTACATCAACGTGGATCCGGGCACCATGAACCCGTTCGAGCACGGCGAGGTGTTCGTCACCGAGGATGGAGGCGAGACCGACCTCGACCTCGGCCACTACGAGCGGTTCATCGACGAGAACCTGCGCCGGGAGTCCAACGCCACCACCGGGTCGATCTACTCGTCGGTGATCGCCAAGGAGCGCAAGGGCGAGTTCCTCGGCAAGACCGTGCAGGTCATCCCGCACGTGACGAACGAGATCAAGGAACGGATCTACCGCCTCGCCAACGACGAGGTCGACGTGGTGATCACCGAGGTCGGCGGCACGGTGGGTGACATCGAGATCCTTCCCTTCCTCGAGGCCATCCGGCAGTTCCGCAAGGAGGTCGGCCGCAGCAACGTCTGCTACGTGCACCTCACCCTCGTGCCCTACATCGGCCCGAGCGGGGAGCAGAAGACCAAGCCCACGCAGCACTCCGTCACCGAGCTGCGCAGCCGTGGCATCCAGCCCGACGTGATCGTCTGTCGGAGCGACAAGACGCTCACCGAGGGGCTCAAGCGCAAGATCTCGCTCCTCTGCGACGTCCCCGAGGAGGCGGTGGTCAGCGCCATCGACGCTCGGAACATCTACGAGATCCCGCTCGTCCTCCACGCCGAGGGCCTCGACCGCTACGTCTGCCAGCTGCTCGACCTCCCAGGTGAGCCCGACCTCGCCCCCTGGCGCTCCCTGGTCGAGAAGGTCGACGCGGCCACGACGCCCGTTCGCATCGGCCTCATCGGCAAGTACGTCACGTTGGCCGACGCCTACCTCTCGGTGGTGGAGTCCCTGCGCCACGGCGGCTTCCACCTCGGCGTGAAGGTGGAGGTCGACTGGATCCAGGCCGAGGAGATCAGCGACCTCCTGGCTGACGGCCGCCTGCACGACCTCGATGCCATGGTCATCCCGGGCGGCTTCGGGGAGCGGGGCCTCGAGGGCAAGATCGCGGCGGCGGGCTACGCCCGCGAGCACGACATCCCGTGCCTTGGCCTCTGCCTCGGCCTGCAGATGATGGTGGTCGACTTCGCCCGCAACGTGGCCGGCATGGCGGGCGCCAGCTCACGTGAGCTCGATCCCAGCTCGCCGTACCTCGTCATCGACCTCATGGACGAGCAGCGCAACGTGGTGGACATGGGCGGCACGATGCGCCTCGGGTCCTACGTGGCCAAGCTGGTGCCCGGTTCTCGGGTCGAGAAGGCCTACGGGGAGCCGGTCGTCTTCGAGCGCCACCGCCACCGCCTCGAGGTCAACCCGCGGCACCGCCGCCGTCTTGAGGATGCCGGCCTCGTCTGCTCCGGCACCTCCCCCGACGGTCGGCTGGTGGAGTTCGTCGAGCTGCCCAGCCATCCCTTCTGGGTGGCCACCCAGGCCCACCCTGAGTTCAAGAGCCGTCCCGACCGGCCGCATCCGCTGTTCTACGAGCTGGTGGGCGCCGCCCTCGACCGCGCCCAGAGCCGCACCCCGACCCTGCCGGACCTGTAGTAGTGGCCGCCTTCCGGCCCCTGGGCGAGCGCGAGCTCTACCGGGGCAAGATCATCTCCCTGGCCGTGGGCCGCTTCGCGGGTCCAGACGGATCGGAGTTCGAGCGCGACATCGTCCGCCATCCGGGTGCGGTGTCGGTGGTTCCCGTGCTCGACGATGGCGATCGGGTGCTCCTCGTGCGGCAGTACCGGGCGGCCGTCGACGCCGAGCTGCTGGAGATCCCGGCGGGGACGCGGGACGTGGCGGACGAGCCGCCCGAGATCACTGCAAGCCGCGAGCTGGCCGAGGAGGTCGGCATGCGAGCCGGGCATCTGCAGGAGCTGGCGCAGTTCTTCAACGCGCCCGGCTTCTCCGACGAGCGCTCGTGGGTCTACCTGGCTCGTGACCTCGAGCCGTGCGGTTCGAGCCTCCAGGGCATCGAGGAGGAGCACATGACGGTGGAGGAGGTCTCGCTGGCGGACCTCGCATCGCTCGTCGCCTCCGGCGCCATCACCGACGCGAAGACGATCATCGGTCTGAGCCTGGCTCGTGAGGCCCTCCGACGCCCGGGGCCGGATTCGGACAGGTAGTCTCGATCGCCATGCCGACCGAAGCAACGATCGCCGATCTCCGTGTCGCGCTCGAGAGCGAGCGCGACGAGCTCCGTTCGCGCCTCGTCGAGCTCGGGTTCGGCGACTCCGCCGGCCTGGACTACGACGCCAACTTCGCCGACTCGAGCCAGGTGACCGCCGAGCGCGGCGAAGCCGAGGCCCTGGCCAACACGCTTCGGGAGACCTTGCAGGAGGTCGAGCACGCGCTGTCGAAGACCGGCGGGGGCAGCTTCGGCAAGTGCGAGCGGTGCGAGAACGAGATCAGCAGCGCCCGGCTCGAGGCCATGCCGTCGTCGAGGTTCTGCATCGACTGTGCGTCGGGTCGCTGAGCCAGCCCCCGTACGCGCCCCAACCGCAGGAACCTGAGCCGGACCCCGCGTCGGCGGCTGCGTCCCTCGCCGGTCCGGCCAGCGGACGGCAGAAGACGCAGCGCCGCCGGGAGACGGTAGCCCTCGTCGTCATCGGGGGCGTGCTGCTCTGGCTGGCCATCCGCGAGGGCATGTTGGGCCGCGACGGCTTGATCTTCTTCGCCGTGCTCGTGCCCTCCATCATCCTGCACGAGGTGTCGCACGGCTACGCCGCTCTCGCGTTCGGCGACACCACGGCCCGTGACGCAGGCCGGCTGACGTTGAACCCGGTCGCCCACATCGACCCCTTCGGCACACTGTTGCTGCCGGCCCTGATGGTGCTCACCACGGGCAGCGCGTTCGGCTTCGCCAAGCCTGTGCCCGTGCGGCCCGGCATGATGCGGAACCCACGGACCTCCTCGCTGTTGACCAGCCTGGCCGGCCCTGCGACGAACCTCGTGCTCGTGGGCCTGGCCACCCTTGCCATCCGTGTGCTCCGACCCGAAGACCTGGTGCTGCAGGTGCTGTTCTTCTTCGGGTTGTCGAACGTCGTGCTGGCAGTGTTCAACCTGCTTCCCGTGCCGCCTCTCGACGGCTCCGCCCTCATCGAGTGGCTGATCCCCCAGCGGTTCCTGCACATCTGGTGGCGCTTCCGCACGTACTCCATGGTGATCCTGCTCGCCATCTTCCTCCTGCAGCGAGACGCGTTCGCCCGCCTCATCAACCCGGTGGCCGAGCTGTGGTACGGATGGCTGTTCTGAGCTCAGCCGCGCACCTGGCCCGCCGCTTCTTCGGCGCGCTGGACCCGGCACCGCCCCCGGTCGCCGACGCCGCCTGGGCTCTCGCCCGGCTCAACGAAGGCGAGCGCCGGCTCTGGGAGCGCATGAGCGGCCCCGATCAACGCCACGCCGTGGCTGTCGCCCGGCGGGTCGTCGACGACCTCGGGCCGGACGTGGACCCGGCGGTGCAGGCCGCGGGCCTGCTGCACGACGTCGGCAAGGTCGTGTCCGGGCTCGGCACCTTCGCACGGGTCGGCGCGACCCTGGTCGGCGTCGGCACCCGGCGCCGGTGGAGCCGAGGGCGAGTCGGGGAGTACCTGCGCCACGACGGCCTCGGTGCTGATCTGCTAGCGGCCGCCGGCTCCCACCCTCTCACCGTGGCCTGGGCCCGCGAGCACCATCTGCCGGAGTCGCGCTGGACGGTGCCGATCCGGCAGGCCCGCGCCCTGAAGGCCGCCGACGACGACTGAGGCCCCTCAGGGGCGGCTCGGGAGCAGGCCGACGGCCTGCTTGGCCCGCCGCAGAGTCTGCTCGGCCAGAGCGGCCGCCTTGTCCGCCCCCTTGGCCAGCACGTCCACCACGTAGCCCTGGTCGGACTGCAGCTCGCGGAACCGCTCGTGGACGGGGCGGAGGAACTCGACCACCGCCGCAGCCGCGTCGGCCTTGAGCGGGCCGTACTGGGTGTAGTCACCCGCCAGGTCCTCGGGGGAGCGGCCGGTGCTCACGGCCAGCAGCTCGAGCAGGTTCGAGACTCCCGGTTTGGCCTTGGCGTCGTAGCGCACCTCGGTCTCGGCGTCGGTGATCGCCCGCTTGATCTTCTTGGCCATGACCTCGGGCGGCTCCAGCACCAGCACCTTCCCCTGGGGTGAGCTGCGGGACTTGCTCATCTTCGCCACCGGGTCCTGCAGGTCCATGATCTTGGCCCCCACCTTGGCGATGGCGGCCTGGGGTACGACGAACGTCGAGCCGTAGCGGGTGTTGAACCGTATGGCGATGTCCCGGCAGAGCTCGAGGTGCTGGCGTTGGTCGGAGCCCACGGGCACCCGGTCGGTGTCGTACAGCAGGATGTCCGCAGCCTGGAGGACGGGGTAGGTGAACAGCCCGACGCGGGCGGCACCTTCGCCTCCCTTGGCCGTCTTGTCCTTGAACTGCGTCATGCGCCGCAGCTCCCCGAAGGCGGCGACGCACTCCAACAACCAGCCCAGCTGAGGATGTTGCGGCACCTGGCTCTGGACGAAGAGCGTGCAGACGTTCGGATCGAGGCCTGCGGCCAGCAGCAGCGAGGCCACTTCCAGGGTCTTGGCGCGCAGGACGGAGGGATCGATGTCCATCGTGAGCGCGTGGAGATCGGCGATGAAGATGAACGAGTCGTGCTCGTGCTGCTCGTCGGCCCAGTGGCGGATGGCCCCGATGTAGTTGCCGAGGTGGATCTCGCCTGTGGGCTGGATGCCCGAGAGCACGCGCGTCATGGCCGGTCAGCGTATGCGCCAACTTCGAGGGTGCCCCCGGTAGCGTCGAACCGTGGCCTACGAGGTGCAGACGCCAGTGTTCGAGGGACCCTTCGACCTCCTCCTCCACCTGATCCTGCGGGAGCAGGTGGAGCTGTGGGAGGTGTCGCTCTCGACGATCTGCGACGTGTACGTGGCCGAGCTGGACAAGATGGTCGGGCTCGACCTCGAGGTGGCGACCGAGTTCCTGCTCATCGCGGCCACGTTGCTCGAGCTCAAGACCCGACGCCTGCTGCCCGGCTCGACCGACGTCGAGCTCGATGAGGAGCTGGGGCTGTGGGAGGAGCGGGACCTGCTGCTCGCCCGTCTGCTCGAGTGCAAGACGTTCCGTGACGCAGCCGGCGCCCTCCAGCGCCTGGCGGCGGAAGCCGGGCGTTCCTTCCCCCGAACGGCCGGCCTCGAAGAGCAGCTCCTTCGCCTCACGCCCGATCTCATGGCCGGCGTCACGCCGGAGCGACTGCGCACCGCCTTCCTCACGGCCGTCGCCCCGAAGCCGGTGCCCAGGGTCGACCTTGACCACGTGGCGCCTATCCGCCTCAGCGTCTCCGACGCGGTCGACGAGCTGCTCGACGAGCTGCCACGTGCGGGTCGGATCACCTTCCGCCACCTCACCCAGGACCTGGTGGAGCGCCTCGAGGTCATCGTGCGCTTCCTCGCGGTGCTCGAGCTGTTCAAGCAGGGCATGGTCGATCTCGATCAGGGCGAGACCTTCGGCGAGATCCGCATCGTGTGGCTGGGCGGCGAGCACCACGAGCAGAGTGCGCTCGACCGTCCGCTCGTCGACGCGTACGAGGGCTGAGCCGACCGTGGCCAGTGAGCTGGAACGGGCCATCGAGGCCGTGCTCATGGTGAGCGACGAGCCGCTCGCGCCCGACCTGCTGGCTCAGGTGCTGGAAGTGCCCTCCAACCGGATCGACGAGCTCTGCATGGAGCTGGCGACGCGCTACCAGGTCGACGATCGTGGCTTCATGCTGCAGCGGGTGGCGGGCGGATGGCGGTTCGCCAGCCACCCTGACCTGGCTCCCTACGTCGAGCGCTTCGTGCTGGAGGGCACCACGGCACGCATGTCGGCCGCCGCCCTGGAGACGCTCGCGATCGTGGCCTACAAGCAGCCGGTGTCGCGAGCCCAGGCGTCGGCCATCCGGGGCGTGAACGTGGACGGGGTGATGCGCACCCTGCAGCACCGCGGGTACATCGAAGAGATCGGCCGCGATCCCGGACCGGGATCAGCCGTCCTCTACGGCACCTCCCGCGTCTTCCTCGACAAGCTCGGGCTGGACTCGATCGAGGACCTGCCACCGCTGGGCGCCTTCGTGCCCGGACCCGACGTCATGGAGGCCCTGGAGATGGGCCTGCGCTTCGACGCTGCGGCCGCGGACGAGGCGAAGGAGTCGCTCGACGACGAGTCGGCCGACCGCTCTTCACCGTGACCGTCGAGTACGACGGCGAGCGGTTGCAGAAGGTGCTGGCCCGGACCGGGCTGGGCAGCAGGCGGGTCTGTGAGGACCTGATCGGCGAGGGCCGGGTGGTGGTCAACGGCGAGACGGCGGTGCTGGGCCGTCGCGTGGATGCCGAGCACGACATCATCGAGGTGGACGGCGCCCTGCTTCCCGTGGCCTCGTCGCACGTGTACTACCTGCTGAACAAGCCCGCCGGGGTGGTGAGCACCGCATCCGACACCCACGGTCGCACCACGGCCGTCGACCTGGTGCCATCCGAGCCGCGTGTCTACCCGGTCGGCCGGCTCGACATGGACACCGAGGGGCTGCTGATCATGACGAACGACGGCGAGCTCACCCTGCGGCTCACCCATCCGCGCTACGGCGTGGACAAGGAGTACATGGTCGAGGTCGACGGTGAGCCGTCGGCCGCCGCCATCCGGAGGCTGCGCCAGGGCGTCGAGCTGGACGACGGCATCACCGCTCCCGCCAAGGTGGGAACCCTCAGCCCGTCCCTGCTGCGCATCACCATCCACCAGGGCAAGAACCGCCAGGTCCGCCGGATGTGCGAGGCCGTCGGGCACCCGGTTCGGCGGCTCGTGCGCACCCGCATCGGTCCGCTCAGCGATCCTCGCCTCCCGCCGGGGGAGTGGCGCGTGCTCACCGCCGAGGAGGTCCGCTCCCTCGCTCGGGCTGCGGCCGGAGGCGTGGCAACCCCCGACTAGCCTCCGCCGGGTGCCTTCTGCTGTACGAGCCCTGCGCGGCGCGACGACCGTCGACGCCGATGACACCGACCAGATCCACGAGCGCGTGCAGGCCCTGGTGGCGCAGATGCTCGAGCGGAACTCGGTGGACAAGGACGACCTGATCAGCATCCTCTTCACCGCCACCGACGACATCCACTCGATGTTCCCGGCGGCCGCGGCCCGTGTCGTCGGCCTGGGCGACGTCCCGCTGATCTGTGCCCGGGAGCTGGACATCGTCGGCGGCACCGAGCGGTGCATCCGGGTGATGATGCACCTCACCACCGAGCTGTCGCGCGCCGAGCTGCACCACGTGTACCTCGAAGGGGCCAAGGGCCTTCGAGATGACCTTCCCGAGTAGGGCCCGTTCGGGCCCCGAACGGGCCATGATCATCGGCACCGGCTTGATCGGCGGCTCCATCGGGCTGGCTCTGCGCGCACGCGGGTGGCATGTCACCGGTCGCGACCGCGACGCGTCGCGCGCCCGGCGGGCCCTGGAGCTCGGCGCGCTCGACGAGGTCGGCTCGGACCCTGACGCCGAGGTGACCTTCATCGCCACGCCGGTCTCGGTGGTGGCGGGGGAGGCGGCGCAGGCGGCCTCGGCCGGCGGCATCGTGACCGACGTCGGCAGCGTGAAGTCGGGCATCGTGGCCGAGGTCGGCCACCCTCGATTCGTTGGTGGACATCCCATGGCCGGCTCGGAGCAGGAGGGGGTCGACGGCGCGGATGCCGAGCTCTTCCAAGGGGCCACCTGGGTGCTCACGCCCACCGAGGCGACCGACCCCGACGCCTATGCCCGGCTGAGCGCCGTCATCTCGTCGCTGGGCGCCAACGTGCTCGCCATCCCACCGGAGCGCCACGACGAGCTCGTCGCGGTGGTGAGCCACGTGCCCCACCTCACGGCCGCGGCGCTGATGCAGCTGGCGTCGACCAAGGCGGAGGAGCACAACACGCTGCTGCGCCTGGCGGCCGGCGGCTTCCGGGACATGACCCGCATCGCCGCCGGCCACCCCGGCATCTGGCCGGACATCTGCGCCGAGAACCGAGAGGCGATCGTCGGCGCGCTCGATCAGCTGCTCGAGGCCCTGGGCGGGCTTCGCGACACCGTGGACAAGGCCGACCGCGAAGGCCTGCTGCACCTGCTCGAGCGGGCCCGCACGGCGCGGGTGAACCTGCCGAGCCGGGTGGCCCAGGCCGAGGAGATGGTGGAGTTCCGCGTGCCGGTGCCCGACCGGCCCGGCGTGATCGCCGAGGTGGCCGCGCTGGCCGGCGAGCTCGGGGTCAACATCGAGGACCTGGAGACCGTGCACTCGGCCGCCGGTGACCGGGGTGTGCTGCTCCTGCTCATCGACGTGCGCGCCGCCGACCTCTTTCGCGGCGCCCTGCTGGCGCGGGGGTACCGTCCATCCGTGCAGGCCCTCGAGTGACCGACCCGTCCGTCGACTCGATCGCGGTGGAGCCGGTCGCCGCACCGCCGAACGCCACGGTGGTCGTGCCCGGCTCGAAGAGCATCACCAACCGGGCTCTGCTCGCCGCCGCGCTCGCCGATGGCACCTCGGCGCTGTCGGGGGCCCTGGTGGCCGACGACACCGAAGCCATGTCCGGAGCGCTGCGCCGGCTCGGTGCGACCATCGAGGAGGCTCGGGGGGGCACCGAGCTTCGGGTTCGGGGCACAGCCGGTCGCCTCAGCCCCGGCCCGCTGGCGGTGGACGCCCGTGAGTCCGGCACGACCGCCCGCTTCCTCGCCGCCCTCCTCGCCACGGGCACGGAAGGCCCGTACCGGCTCGACGCTGCGCCCCAGATGCGCGCCCGCCCGATGGGGCCGTTGCTCGGTGCGCTGCGGACGGCGGGGGCCGTGCTGTACGAGGGTGACGACGCGGACCTGCCGCTCGACGTGGTGGAGGCGGGCACGGGTGGGCGCGTCCCGTTGAGCGGCGACGTCTCGAGCCAGTTCCTGTCTGCACTGCTCCTGGCCGCGCCCCTCTTCGAGCACGGGCTCACCGTCGAGCTGACCTCGCCGCTCGTGTCCCGTCCCTACGTGGAGATGACGGCCGCGGTGATGGCCTCCTTCGGGGTGCACGTCGTGGACGAGGGCGACCGGTTCTCGGTCGAGCCGGGTGGGTATCGGGCCCACGAGGGCTACGCCGTCGAGCCCGACGCCAGCTCTGCGTCCTACTTCTTCGCCGCGGCCGTCGTCACCGGTGGACGCGTCACCGTGCCCGGCTTGTCCAGAGCCGGGCTCCAGGGTGACGTGGCGTTCGTGGACGTCCTGGAACGGATGGGTGCGACGGTCACCGAGTCCGGGCGCGGGCTGACGGTGTCGGCCGGACGCGAGCTGCGAGGGGTGGAAGCGGACTTCTCGAGCATCTCGGACACGGCCATGACCCTCGCCGCAGTGGCCCCGTTCGCCACGACGCCCAGCCGCATCACCGGCATCGGCTTCATCCGCCGCAAGGAGAGCGACCGCGTCGCCGGCATGGTCAACGAGCTGCGGCGGTGCGGCGTCGAGGCTGTGGAGGAGGCCGACGGCATCACCATCGAGCCCGCCGGCACGCTGCAACCCGCCACCATCGACGTCTATGCGGACCACCGCATGGCGATGAGCTTCGCGCTCCTGGGCCTCCGGTCGCCCGGCATCCGCATCTCCGACCCGGGTTGCGTGGCGAAGACCTTCCCCACCTACTTCGAGCTGCTGGACGGTCTGCGCCGGGCACCTGCCCGATAGGGTGACCGGCCGATGACCACGAGCCGCCGGTGAGGATCATCGCCATCGACGGGCCTGCAGGGTCCGGGAAGTCGACGGTCGGGCGTCATCTGGCGGCCCGGCTCGGCCTCCGCTACCTCGACACGGGTGCCATGTACCGTTCGGTGGCGTTCGCCGCGCTGCGCCTGGGCATCGACCCGGACGACGCCCGCCGGATCGCCGATCTCGTCCCTGGCCTCGAGATCATCGTGGGGGACGTGGTGCTGGTGGACGGCGTCGACGCCACGCTCGAGATCCGGGGACCCGAGGTCACGCGGGCCGTGAGCGCGGTGGCGGCCAATCCGGAGGTGCGCACCGAGATGGTGCGACGCCAGAAGGAGTGGGCCCAGGCCCACGGCGGCGGTGTCATCGAAGGGCGCGACATCGGCACGGTCGTGTTCCCCGATGCCGAGCTCAAGGTGTACCTGACCGCCAGCGAGACGGAGCGGGCGCGCCGGCGCAGCCAGGAGGCCACCGACCTGCACTACGAGACCGTCGCGGCGGACATCGCCCGGCGCGATCTCGTCGACTCCACCCGAGCGGTGTCGCCCTTGGCCACCGCAGACGACGCCATCGTCATCGACACGACCGGCCGCACCGTGGACGAGATCGTCGACGAGCTGTCGTCGAAGCTGTGAACCGCCGGGCCTCGCTGGCCTTCTACTGGGTGTTCCGTGGCCTCATCGTGCTCTTCTGCCGGGCCTTCTGGCGGGTCACGGTCGAGGGCAAGGAGCACCTGCCGAAGACCGGAGCGTTCATCGTCAGCCCCGTCCACCGGTCGAACATCGACTTCGCCGTGGTGGCCGCCATCACGAGTCGCCGCATGCGCTACATGGGCAAGGACACGCTCTGGAAGGTGAAGCCGGCCGGTTGGTTCTTCACCGCCATGGGCGGCTTCCCGGTGAGGCGTGGCACGGCGGACCGTGAGGCGCTGCGCCGCTGTGCCGACGTCATCGACGGCGGGGAGCCGCTGGTGATGTTCCCCGAGGGCACGCGCCAGACGGGGCCAAAGATCGGTGAGGTGTTCGACGGAGCCGCCTTCCTGGCGGCCCGCACCGGCGTGCCCATCATCCCGGTGGGCGTCGGCGGCTCGGAGCCCGCCATGCCGAAGGGCGCCAAGTACCTCAAGCCGGTCAAGGTCCACATCGTCATCGGCCCACCGCTGCACCCCGAGCGGTCGGACACCGGGAAGGCGTCGCGACGCGCCGTTCGCGAGCTCAGTGAGCGTCTGCGGGACGTGCTGCAGCGCCTGTTCGACGAAGCGCAGCGCAAGGCCGGCGCCTAGGACATCCGACGCCGCCCGGCGCTGAAGGAGCGGCGGGGGGGGTACCCCCGCCGGCCTACATCGAGCGGGAGCGGCTGAAGACCTCGCGCACGAGAGGCTCGAAGTGCTCGAGGGGCTCGGTGTCGTAGTCCGGGTCGAAGCTCGTCTGGTCCCAGTCGTCGGCGAAGCGAGCGGTGAGCTCGAAGACCTCGGGCGCGAGCGCCTCACGGTGCTTCTCCCGGGCGTTGGCGTCACCACCGAAGTGGGCGTAGTAGTGCTTGCCCTGGAAGTCCTGGTGGGCCTTGATCATCCAGTAGACCTCCTCGCGCACGTAGGGCTTGATGATCTCGGCGCCGATCGCGGGGTGGTTGGGCACCGAGATGGCCTTGCCGATGTCGTGGCAGAGCGAAGCGACGACGATCTCGGGGTCGGCGCCGTCGCGCTCGGCCCGGGTCGCGGTCTGCAGGCAGTGGGTGAGCTGGTCGGTGGCGAAGCCGTCGGTGATGTCACCGAGCGAGCGGAGAAGGGCGAGGATGCCTTCGGCGACCCGGCCGGAGTTGGCCCGGGTCTGCTTGCCGATCTCGGCCCACTGCTCGGCGGTGGACTCGTCCATGCGGGTGAAGGTGGAAGCCATGGCGCAACTCTACGACCGCGCCGCTCGTCTGGCTCAGGATCGCGGGGTGAGCTCGGCCAGCACCCTGCTGGCCGAGATGGCCCGGTCGCCGACCAGCCCTCCTTCACGGCCGTGTGCGGCCAGCACCCGGCGCAGCTCTCGCGGCGGAGGGAAGTACTCGTCCTCGGTCGTCACCTGCACGAGCTCCACCCCGTCCCGGGGGGCGAGCCGGTCGACGACGGCCTGCACCAGCGCCTCGGCGGCCGAGGCCCCGGCGGTGACGCCAACCACCCCGGTCAGGTCGCCAGGGACCTCGTCCACCGAGTTCACCCGCAGCACCCGGGCACAGCCGGCGGATCGGGCCGTGGCCACGAGGGCCACCGTGTTCGACGAGTTCTCCGACCCGATGACGACCACGGCGTCGGCGCGGTCGGCGATCGTGGTGAGCGCGGTCTGGCGGTTCGTGGTGGCGAAGCAGAGGTCGCTGCGGCCCGGCATCCAGAGGTTGGTGAAGCGAGCCTTGGCCTTCTCCAGGATGCCGGCCCAGTCCTGCATGGCCAGCGTCGTCTGAGCCAGGAGGGCGACCGGGGTGTCGGCCGGCAGGTCGAGCGCGTCCAGCTCGGCTTCGCTCTGCACCAGGATCACCGACTCCGGAGCCACGGCCATCGTGCCGACCGCCTCGTCGTGGCCGGCATGGCCGACGTAGATCACCGTGAGGCCCTTGCTGGCCCGCACCTTCACCTCGTGGTGCACCTTGGTGACGAGGGGGCACACCGCATCGACGACCGTGCCGCCGTTCGCCTTCGCCGCGGCCACCACCTCAGGCGCCGTGCCATGGGCGCTGAGCATGAGGGGTGCGCCCTCAGGCACCTCGGACACGTCGTCGACGAAGATCACGCCGAGGTTGCGGAAGCGGTCGACCACCAGCCGGTTGTGGACGATCTCGTGGTAGCAGTACACCGGCGCCTCGAAGACCTCCACCATCCAGGCGAGCGCCTTGATGGCCATCTCCACACCGGCGCAGAAGCCCCTCGGCTGGGCCAAGAGCACACGTTCCACGGGCACGAAGCCAGGCTACCGGGACCTCTCCCGTAGACTGGTCGCATGCCTCTGCCCCTGGTGGTGGCCGTGGACCCGTCGTCGGCTGCTGCCGAAGCGGGCATCCTGCCGGGCGATGAGCTCGTCTCGCTGAACGGTCAGGTCCCCCGCGACGTCATCCAGTACCGCCTGCTCGCCGACGAGGCGGAGATCGAGGTACTGCTCGCGCGCGGGGGTCTCGAGATCAGCGCGTTCGTCGACAAGGCGGAGGGGTCGGCGCTCGGCATCGAGGTGAGCAGCGCACTGTTCGACCAGGTGCGCACCTGCGACAACCACTGCGAGTTCTGCTTCATCTACCAGCTGCCTCCTGGCCTGCGGAGCACGCTCTACCTGAAGGACGACGACTACCGGCTGTCGTTCCTCTACGGGAACTTCACCACCCTCACCCGCTTCACCGAATCCGACCTCGAGCGGGTCGTGAGCGAGGGCCTGAGCCCGCTGTTCGTCAGCATCCACGCCACCGACCCCGAGGTGCGCACGAGGATGCTGCGGAACCGCCGGGGTGCCACGAGCCTGCGTTGGCTGCGGGCTCTGCTCGATCACGGCGTCGAGGTGCACGGCCAGATCGTCGTGTGCCCCGGCGTGAACGACGGGGCCGTGCTCGACGACACGCTGGCCGGCGTGCTCGACCAGTACCCCGAGCTGGCGACGGCCTGCGCCGTCCCGCTGGGCGTCAGCCGGTACTCGAACGAGCCGGCCATGCGCCCGCACACCATGGAGGAAGCCTCCGCGGTGGTGGACATCGTCGAGCGCTGGCAGCAGACGTTCGCCTCGGTGCTCGGCCGGCGGATGGTCTTCGCGGCCGACGAGTACTACCTGTTGGCCGGACGACCCTTCCCGCCGTCGGACGACTACGACGGCTTCCCCCAGCACGAGAACGGCATCGGCATCGCCCGCACCTTCGAGGCGGAGTTCGAGGGTGCCACCGACCATGCCACGGGCGTGCGGCCCGGCTTCTTCGCCTGGGTGGAAGGTGCGCCGGCCGAGGGATACCGGGCGCCCCGCGCTCCAGGTTCGCTGACGTTGCTGCCCTCCAAGCAGGCGCCGGTGGGCATCCTCACCGGCGAGTACGGCGCCCAGGTGCTCGAGCCGCTGGTGCGCGAGGTCGGGCGTCCCGACGTGCGGGTCATCCCGGTGGAGAACCGCTTCTTCGGCGGCAACATCAGGGTCTCGGGCCTGCTCGTGGGCGAGGACCTGCGTCGGGTGCTGGCGGACGAGCCCATGAACCACCGCTATCTGCTGCCCGACGTCTGCCTGTCCAACGGCGTCTTCCTCGACGGCACCTCGCCGGCCGATCTGCCCCGTCCCGTCGAGGTCGTGCCGACCGACGGCCGGAGCCTCCGCCTCGCGCTCGAAGGATCTCGTTCATGACCCTGCCCACCGTCGCCGTCGTCGGCCGCCCGAACGTGGGCAAGTCGACCTTCGTCAACCGCATCGTCGGCCGCCGTGAGGCGATCGTCGAGGAGAAGCCCGGCGTCACGCGGGACCGCAAGGTGCTCGAAGCCGAGTGGAACGGGCGGGAGTTCATCCTCATCGATACCGGCGGATGGATGCCGAGCGACGACCGCACCCTCGAGGGCAAGGTCTCGAAGCAGTCCGAGCGCGCCATCAAGGACGCCGACCTGGTCATCCTCATCACGGACGTCACCACCGGTGTCACCGAGGACGACGATCGGGTGGCCTCCCTGCTGCGGCGGGCCAAGCGACCGACCCTGCTCGTGGTCAACAAGGTCGACTCCGACAAGCGCGAGCTCGATGCCTGGGAGTTCTCGGGCCTGGGCGTGGGCGACCCATGGCCCGTCAGCTCGATGCACGGGCGGGGCACGGGGGACATGCTCGACGAGCTCGTGCGCCGCCTGCCTCCCGAACCCGAGGTGGACCCGGCCGACCTGGCGCCGGCGGTGCTGGACGACGCCGACGACGTGGCTGAGTCGGTGGCCATCGTCGGCCGTCCCAACGTCGGCAAGTCGACGCTGTTCAACCGGCTCATCGGTGACGAC
>CADCTF010000026.1 GCA_902805655.1 uncultured Acidimicrobiales bacterium | reverse complement strand
AAGGTCCAGCGTAGCCCGCAACCGCGCTGCGGTGTCTTATGTTAACCCAGCCGTCGGCTGAGTGGCGGTCACCAACTCGCGGCACCGCACGTGCTTGCCGTGGTCGACGGGTCCCCTGGAAGGAAGAGGAGAAGTGACCTATTCGATCGTTGCTCGCGACCCGGTTGCCGGACAGCTCGGCGTCGCCATTGCTTCGCACGTCCCTGGCATCGGCGCGAGGAGCGTGTGGGGCCGTCCCGGTGTCGGCGTCGTCGTCACCCAAGCCGACTTCGCCGTGCACTACGGCCCTGCGATCGGGCGATGCCGACGCGCTACGAGAAGGCCAGCGTGCCGTCGTCGAGGTCGACGCCTGCCAGGACGTTCTTCTCCTCGGCGTACTCGAGGCCCCACGTCCACGGATCGCGATCACCCTGCTTCGGCATGCGGTGCATCGTCCGCATCATGTACCCGGGGTTGAAGTTCGCCGGATCGACCCAGCTGATGAGCGACATGTCGGCGTCGTGCGGTCGCAGCACGGGGACGACCTTCTTCGCTCCTCGCAGATCCAGCTCGGCCAGGAGCCGGCACACGAAGTCGCTGATGATGTCGGCGCGGAGCGTCCAGCTGGCGCGGAAGTACCCGAACACGTAGGCCAGGTTCGGGAGCTCCGTGAACATGATCCCCCGGTAGGTGACGAGGTCGGCGGGGTCGATGTCCTTGCCGTCGACGACCAGATCGATGTCACCCATGACCGCGAGGTCGAAGCCGGTCGCGGTGATGACCACGTCCGCTTCGAGGTGCTCGCCCGAGCCCACCGTGATCCCGTCCTTCGTGAACCGCTCGATGGTGTCGGTGACGACGGAGACCTTGCCTTCGCGGATGGCCCGGAAGAGGTCGCCGTCGGGGAGGATGGCGAGCCGCTGCTGCCACACGCGGTAGGACGGCGTGAAGTGGCGGTCGACGTCGAACCCCTCGGGCAGCTGGGAACGCATGCTGTCGACGACGACCTTCTTGACCTTCTCGGGATCCGAGCTGGCCGCGGCCCGCATCTCTGCGGTCGTCTTGAAGATCTGCCGCCGGACGATCTCGTGTGTCCACTCCGGCGGGATGTCGAGAGCGCGGAGCGTGTTCGCGAGCTCGTTGACGTTCGGGCGCGCCATGAAGTACGTCGGTGAACGCTGCAGCATCGTCACGTGGGCGGCATCGTCCGCGATGGCGGGGATGAGCGTCGCTGCGGTCGCCCCGGATCCGATCACCACGACCCGCTTGCCGGCGAGCTCGGCCTCGTCCGGCCACTCCTGGGGGTGGAGCACCTCCCCCTCGAAGTCCTCGAGACCGTCCCACTGAGGCTTGTAGCCCTCGCCGTGGCGGTAGTAGCCCTGGCACATCCAGACGAAGCCGGCAGTGAGCTTCACGGTCTCGTCCGTCCCGAGGTTCGTCGCCGTGATCGTCCAACAGCTCGCTTCGCTGGACCACTCGGCGGACTCGATGCGGTGGCGGTAGCGGATGTGACGCTCGAGGTCGTGCTCTGCGATCACCGCGCCCAGGTACTGAAGGATCTGCCGGCCGGTGGCGATCGGGTCGCCGCTCCACGGGTGAAACCGGTATCCCAGCGTGAAGAGGTCGCTGTCGGATCGCACGCCGGGATAGCGGTGCGTCCACCAGGTGCCCCCGTAGGACGGCAGGGCGTCGAGCACGAGGAAGGACGTTCCGGGACGCTGGTCTTGCAGGTGGTAGGCGGCGCCGATGCCGGAGATGCCTGCACCTACGACCAGAACGTCAACGTGCTCGGTCACTTCGCGGCTCCCGTCTGCCGGCTGGCGAGACACCCGGGAACGGTCGGACCCGGAGCAGCATCGGCACGCATTGGACGATGGTAACGAGGGAGCTACGCCCTCGAAGGCGCGGCCCACGCACCAAGAAGCGGGCATGGACTCCCTCGAGCTCTTCGTGGACAGCGTCGGCTTCGGTGGAGGCGCCGCGCTGGCACGAAGGCCGGCTGTGGTACTCCGACTTCTTCCGACGAGCGATCTACACGGTGTCCGCCTCCGGCGATCGCAAGGCGATGTTCGCCGATCTGGATGACACGTCGACCGTGGGCTCCGCGAAGACCCTTGCGACAGCCGAACGACGATCCCGTCGTCGATCTTCACGGCTCACTGCCATGTGGAGATCGTCGCGCGCTGTCACTTGCGGGTGGGCCAAGCGGCGCGCAGCTGGTCGGCTCTCCGGCGCAGCTCGTCGGGGTCGACCAGTGCCCCATGTGAGCCGTAGAGGCCGTCGCCTTCCCATCTGGGAAAGACGTGCACGTGCAGGTGCCAGACGTCCTGGTTGCCGGCGGGTTCGTTGTGCTGACGCGTCGACACGCCGTCGCACGCATAGGCGGTCTTCATGGCCAGCGCCGCATCGCGAACCGCTGCTTGGATCGGCGTACCGAGAGCCGGAGGCATGTCGTACACGTTCTCGTAGTGCTCGTTCGGGATGACGAGCACGGCTCCCGGGTTGTTGGGCCACCACTTCGGATTCATCTTCACGAACACTTCGTCGTACCGGCGGATGATCTCGAGCGGCAGGCCCGCCTCGCCCGACCGAAGGTTCCGGCAGAACGGGCACCGGTACCCCTCGGGTGCGTGGCTGTACATGGCGGCATGCTCGCCGTCCACCGCTCGATTCGGCACCCCACGGCGGCGAATGGGCACTCGCTCGAAGGTTCAGGTTGCGGAAGGCCGCAGATGCCAACCTTGTTCCGTGCGCGGTGACCCGGTCCCTGGTGGCTCGGAGGGATGACCTCATGAGCGCCCACTCCGGCTCCACCGCAGGTCAGCCCCGGCACGGGATTCGGTCTCTGCATGGTCCTCGCGCAATGGCTCAGCACGCGGCATGGTGGAGCACCGCTGAGAGGGAGGATCATGGCCGAGGTCACCGAGACCCAGCTGCCCGGCGTCGGGGTGCGCTACGAGTTCACCACCACCGAGGGGGAACGGGTCGGTGTGCTGTCGCATCGGGGCGGGCGGCGCGAAGTCCTCGTCTATGACCGACGTGACCCCGACGCCGCATCGACGCTGCTGCACCTGAGCGCCGACGACACCCGGACGCTGTCCGAGCTGCTCGGCGCCAGTCAGGTCACGGCCGGCATCGCCGCGGTGCAGCAACAGATCGAGGGCGTGGCCATCGACTGGCTGCAGATCGGGCCCGGGTCTCGCTTCACGGACTCGACGATCGGCGAAGGCGCGTTCCGCACCCGCACGGGCGTGTCGATCGTGGCCATCGTGCGGGGCGACACGACGGTGGCGGCACCCGGCCCCGAGTTCCGGTTCGCCGCTGGTGATGTCGCCGTCGGAGTCGGGACCCCCGAAGGGCTGGGTGAGCTTCGGAAGCTGCTGCGGGAGTGACCACCGTCCTCGTCGCTGCTGCCGGCGGCGATGCGGCCCTCGTCTTCGTCGAGCTCGGCGCCGTAGCTGTCGTGCTGTCCATCCTCGCCCGGCTCGCCTCGCGGCTCGGCATCACCGCAATTCCCCTCTACCTCCTCGCTGGTCTCGCAGTCGGCGAGGGTGGCGTCGCGCCGCTCAATGTCAGCTCGGACTTCATCTCGGTCGCCGCCGACATCGGCGTCCTGCTCCTGTTGCTGAGCCTCGGCCTCGCCTACACGGGAGAGGAGCTCCGCGTCGGGCTCCGCTCCGGTCTTCGGCCCGGGCTGGTCGACGCCATCGCCAACTTCGTCCCCGGGTTCCTCGCCGGTCTGCTGCTCGGGTGGGGAACCACGGTCGCGGTGCTCCTCGGTGGCGTGACCTGGATCAGCTCATCAGGCATCGTGTCCAAGGTTCTGACCGACCTCGACCGCCTCGGCCACCGCGAGACACCGGCGGTGCTCAACCTGCTCGTCATCGAAGACCTCGCCATGGCCGTCTACCTTCCGGTCGTCGCGGCCCTCATCGCCGATCGCACCGTCGGCAGCACCGTGGTGACCGTCGCTGTGGCGCTCGCCGCGGTGGTCGTCACGCTCTGGTCGGCGATGCGATGGGGTCACCGGCTCAGCGACGTGCTAGCGCCCGGGAACGACGAGGCCGTCCTGCTGGCCGTGTTCGGCATCACCCTGCTCGTCGCCGGACTCTCCGAGCGGCTCCAGGTCTCTGCGGCCATCGGCGCGTTCCTCGTCGGCCTCGCCCTCTCCGGCACCGTCCAAGCCCGCGCAGACGCGCTGATCCAACCGCTGCGTGATCTGTTCGCGGCCACGTTCTTCCTGTTCTTCTCCTTTCAGATCCAACCGCAGCGACTCCTGGCCACCCTCGGTCCGGCGCTCGCACTCGCGGCCGTCACCGCCGTCGGCAAGCTGATCTCGGGCTGGTACAGCGCCGGGCGCCAGGGAGCGCGCACCGCAGGACGCATCCGCGCCGGCACCGCGCTGATCGCCCGCGGTGAGTTCTCCATCGTCATCGCCGCCCTGGGGGCCTCGCTCCCGAACGGCGGAGAGCTCGGCGCGCTCGCCGCGGGCTACGTGCTCATCACCGCCATCCTCGGGCCGCTCGCCGCCAAGTACGCCGACGGCATCGCACAGAGCAGGCTCCTGCCGGCGAATCGCTGAGGCCGACCCGGGCGCCGGTCGAACCCTGAAAACCGGGCGGTGTCAGAGCCGCCAGCGACCACACTCGTACGCCATGCCCCGCCGTGACGCCCTCCTCGCTCTGGCCGTGGCCGTCGTGTGGGGCGTCAACTTCGTCGTGATCCACGTGGGTCTGCGGTCGTGGCCGCCGCTGCTCTTCGCCGCCCTGCGCTTCACTCTCACCGTCGTGCCGGCGATCTTCTTCGTGCCGCGGCCTCGTGGCGTCGACTGGCGCCTCGTCGCCGGCGTCGGGCTCTTCATGAGCGCCGGGCAGTTCGGCTTCCTCTTCGTCGCGATCGACCGCGGCGTTCCCGCCGGACTCGCCAGCCTCGTCCTGCAGCTGCAAGCCGCGTTCACTCTCCTGTTCGAGGTCGCCCTCTTGGGCGAGCGGCCAGGTCGGCGCCGGATCGGTGGGGGCTTGATCGCCTTCGCGGGCATCGGTCTCATCGCCGCCGACCGTTCGTCGGACCACCCGACACCGTTGCTGCCCCTGCTCCTGGTTCTCGTGGCGGCTGCGAGCTGGGGCCTGGGCAACATCTGCTCTCGCCAGGCCAAGGCCCCGAACCCCGTCGCACTCCTGGTGTGGTCGAGCCTCGTCCCGCCGATCCCCCTGGCCATCGCCTCTCTCACGCTCGAGGGGCCCACCGCGGCCCGCCAAGCCTTCGCCGACGTGGACACGATGGGCCTGCTCGCCCTGGCCTACGTGGTCGTGCTCTCGACGTTCTTCGGCTACACCACGTGGAACGCGCTGCTGCACCGCCATCCCGCAACTGCAGTGGCTCCGTTCACGCTCCTCGTCCCGGTCGTCGGCATCACAGCCGCGTGGGTCTTCCTCGGAGAGCGTCCGACCGTCGTGGAGCTCCTCGGTGCCGCCGTCGTCCTCGCCGGCCTGGCCCGCACCGCGACCGCCGGAAGGGTGCGCTCCGAGGCTGAGAGTCCAGGGGCACCCCTGCTGAAGTAGAGCGGCGCGATGGCCGCCCGTGGCTTCGGCATCAGCCGACGCCTGTGACGACGGAGCAGTGGGACACCTTGTGCAGCGAGGACCGTGCCGGCGCGGCTAGACCGACAACGTGACGAGCGTCTTCGCACGGAGCCTGGCGACGAACTTCGACCGGGCGCTGGGGTTGCTGAGGGCCGCGGTCGCCGATTGTCCGGACGACCTGTGGGAGACGGACCTGTGGCCGGATCAGGCGCCTACCGCTCCAGCGCGGCACGGAGGGCTGGAAGGCTCCGCCCCCTGGTTCTTGGCGTACCACGCGCTCACGGTCCTCGACTACGACCTCAGCGCGGAGCTCGAACCGTGGGCGCCGCCATCGCCGTTCGACGACAACACCTGGTCCTTCCCGAATCGCGTGTTCACCAGGGCCGAGCTCCTTGGCTACGCCGACTACTGCCACGAGAGGGTTCGCCGGACGCTCGCCTCCTCCACGGAGGACGATGCGGCCCGGGAAGTCCCGAGTGGGCACCGCTACAAGGGCATGCTCCACGGCGTTCTCATCGGCGGCCTGCCGCTGCACGTCGTCGAGCACGCCTCGCAGGTCCGACAGTTCCTCACCGCCGCCGGCGTGCGGGTGCAAGCCATGCCCGGTGATCACGGGTACACGGGTTAGCCATGGATGGCCCGCCGCCCCCAACCCGGTTCTGGCGGCGGCGTACGATCCGGCGATGACGGCGGGGGACACCCATGGGCTGGGGTATCGCCGGGTCGACGAGGACCCCAACGTCTCGGTTCTCATCCAGACGATGGACGCCACGTCACGATGGCGAGCGACGGCAGAGCTGCGGGCGTGGGAGCGGCACGCTCTTCAGCTACAGGAGGGTGAGCGACTCCTGGACGTCGGTTGCGGGCCTGGAGACGCCGCGCTCGCTCTCGTCGCGGATGTCGGCGCGACAGGGCATCTGGTGGGAGTCGACTCGAGCGCTTCGATGCTGACTGTCGCTCGCGAGCGAGCCGGCACTGCGAAGTGCAGCGTTCGCTTCTCAGTGGGCGACGCGCTCTCGCTCGACGAGCCGGACGCCTCCTTCGACGTGGCGCGGTCAGAGCGCACGCTGCAGTGGGTCACAGATCCGGAGGCGGCGGTCGCTGAGCTGGCTCGGGTTCTGCGACCTGGTGGCCGCATGGCCCTCACCGACACCGACTGGTCGACGCTGCGGCTCGATGTCGGTGACCGCGACGTTGGCGCGAAGGTCTCGCGGGCGCTGCGGATCGAGCGGCGCCGACCGTCCAACATCGGCAGCCGGCTACCCGGCCTCGTCCGGCAGGCCGGCTTCACGGAGCTGTCCGCAGCTGCGGCGACGCAGGTGTGGACGGATTGGGATCCTGCGGAGTCCCCGGCGCCGGCCGGCTGCTTCTCCATGGAGAGCCTGGCCGAGGATCTGGTGACCGCCGGTGAGCTCGAGAGCGTCGACACGGCTGGGTTCGTCTCGACCGTTCATGAAGCCGCTCGGCAAGGTCACTTCTTCATGTCGCTCACGATGTTCGCCGTCGTTGCCTCCAAGGAGGCGTAGCCGTCCGGCCAGCGCTCCCCGGGAGCACTATCGAGCCACCTGCTGGTCCGCTGCTCCACCTAGTCCTCGATGGCGTCGAGGCCTTGCTCCCGGAGCCGGTCCAGGTTGTCCAGCATCCCTTTCAGGACCTCGGCGTCGTGGCCTTCCCAGTCCTCCAGCTCGCCGACGATGCGCAGCGGGTGCCGGGTCCGGTACGACTGCGTCGGGTTGCCGGGGAGCCGCTTGTTGGTCACGTTGGGGTCGTCCTCGAACGGGCCGAGCGGCTCGACCTCGTAGACGCGAGCGGTCGTCGAGATCCCGCCGTCGTCCTCGCGGGCGAGCGCCGCGGCGAGCTCGGCGCCCCACGCGGCGGTCTCGCCGCGGGTGCTGAAGTAGACGTGGTCGAGGGGGCGCCCAGGACGGAAGTGCGACGGGCGTCCGGGCACGATGAGGTCGCCGGGCGCGAACATCGCCTTGGTGCCGTGGAAGAACGGCCCACTTATGTGTTTGTGTTCGGCCAGGGTCGCCGGGGGCGGAGGGTCGAAGTCTTCGGGCACGACCAGGATCTTCGCACCCGACGGGGGCAGAGCCACTGCGTCGGCTGACGGCAGGACCCTGCCACTCGCCCGGCCGAGGCGGCGTTGCATGCGCATGCGATCGTCCGTGCCACACACCTCAGACGACGAACGAGGCAGACCATGGAGCAGCGCCCACTAGGACGCACCGGGGTCACCGTCAGCCAGTTCTGCCTGGGGGCCATGATGTTCGGTTCCTGGGGCAACTCTGACCACGACGAGTCGGTCCGGATGATCCATACGGCTCTCGATGCCGGGATCAACTTCATCGACACCGCCGACGTCTACGGCGCCGGGGAGTCTGAGGAGATCGTCGGCAAGGCGCTGGCAGGTGGCCGCCGCGACGACGTGGTGCTGGCGACGAAGTTCCACAACCCGATGGGCGAGGACGCGAACCGCCGCGGCAACTCCCGTCGCTGGATCGTGCGAGCCGTCGAGGATTCGCTGCGTCGCCTGCAGACGGAGTGGATCGACCTGTACCAGGTGCACCGGCCGGACCCGGCGACCGACGTGGAGGAGACCCTGTCGGCCCTGACGGACCTCGTCCGGCAGGGCAAGGTGCGCTACATCGGCTCGTCGACGTTCCCGGCGAGCTCGATAGTCGAGGGCCAGTGGACGTCGCGGGAGCGTCGCCTCGAGCGGTTCGTCACCGAGCAGCCGCCGTACTCCGTCCTGGTCCGCGGCATCGAGGCGGATGTCCTACCGGCCTGTGCGCGGCACGGGATGGCGGTGATGAGCTACAGCCCGCTGGCCGGCGGCTGGCTGTCCGGGCGCTGGCGCAAGGACAGCGGCCAGCAGGAGTCCTCGAGAGCGAGTCGGCTGCCGGAGCGGTTCGACCTGGCGAACCCGTACAACCAGCGCAAGCTCGACGCCGTGGAGGATCTTGCGCAGCTCGCCGAGCAGTCCGGACTGACGCTCATCCAACTCGCGATCGGCTTCGTGCTGGCTCACCCTGCCGTCACGGCACCGCTGATCGGCCCGCGCACGATGGAGCAGCTGGAGACGCAGCTCGCAGCGGCAGACGTCACCCTGACCGCCGACGTGCTCGACCGCATCGATGAGATCGTGCCGCCCGGGACGACGATCAACCCGGCCGACAGCTCTTTCCAGAACCCGGCGCTCGACCGTCAGGCACGACGCCGCTCGCTCTGAGGCGGACGTGTCGTCGTCAGGGTCGCTCCC
>CADCTF010000025.1 GCA_902805655.1 uncultured Acidimicrobiales bacterium | reverse complement strand
AACTCGGTGGTCTGCTACGTCCTCGGCATCACCGCCGTCGACCCGATCAAGTACCAGCTGCCGTTCGAGCGGTTCCTCTCCCTGACCCGCGACGAGGAGCCGGACATCGACGTCGACTTCGACTCCGACCGGCGCGAGGAGGTCATCCAGGAGGTCTACCGCCGCTACGGCCGCCGCAACGCCGCCCAGGTCGCGAACGTCATCAGCTACCGGCCCAAGTCGGCGGTCCGCGACATGGCCAAGGCCCTCGGCTACTCCACCGGGCAGCAGGACGCGTGGTCCAAGCAGATCGACGCCTTCGGGGCGATGCCGCTCGACGACGACCACTCCATCCCCGCCCCCGTCATCGACCTGGCCGACCAGCTGCTGCGGGCGCCCCGGCACCTCGGCATCCACTCCGGCGGCATGGTGCTCACCGACCGCCCGGTCGGGGAGGTCTGCCCCATCGAGCCGGGCCGGATGGAGGACCGCACGGTCCTGCAGTGGGACAAGGACAGCTGCGCCTGGATGGGCCTGGTGAAGTTCGACTTCCTCGGCCTCGGCATCCTCAGCGCCATCCAGCACAGCTTCGACGTCGTCGCCGAGCGGGTGGGGGAGCGCTGGACGCTCGACACCATGCCCAAGGAGGAGGCCGGCGTCTTCGACATGCTCTGCCGGGCCGACTCCATCGGCGTCTTCCAGGTGGAGAGCCGAGCCCAGGTCGGCACCCTGCCCCGGCTGCAGCCGCGGCGGTTCTACGACCTGGTGATCGAGGTGGCGCTGATCCGCCCCGGCCCCATCCAGGGCGGTGCGGTGCACCCCTACATCCGCCGGGCCACCGGGAAGGAGGAGGTCAGCTACCTGCACCCGAAGCTCGAGCCGGTGCTGCAGCGCACCCTCGGCGTGCCGCTGTTCCAGGAGCAGCTGATGCAGATCGCCATGGCCGTCGGCGGCTGCACCGGCGACGACGCCGACCTGCTCCGGCGGGCGATGGGCTCCAAGCGCGGGGTGGAGAAGATCGAGCGGCTGCGCGAGAAGCTGTACGCGGGGATGGCCTCGAACGGCATCACCGGGGCCGTCGCGGACGAGATCTACGCCAAGATCCAGGCTTTCGCCAACTTCGGCTTCGCCGAGAGCCACGCGATCAGCTTCGCGCTGCTGGTCTACGCCTCCGCCTGGCTCAAGCTGCACTACCCGGGCGCCTTCCTGGTCGGCCTGCTGCGGGCCCAGCCGATGGGCTTCTACTCCCCGCAGTCCCTGGTCGGGGACGCCCGCCGGCACGGGGTGCAGGTGCGCCGGCCCGACGTGCTGCTCTCCGGCGTCGACGCCGACCTGGAGCCGGTCGAGCCCGGCCGGTCCGGGCCGACGGGGCCCGACCGCTGCCGGGACCGCGACCAGGACCCGGTGGGCCGGTTCGTCCGCAGCGCCCCCGACCGCACCCGGGAGCACCGCCGCGACGGCCACTTCACCGTCCGGCTGGGGCTGGTCGAGGTGCAGGGTCTGGGCCGCGACGTCGCCGAGCGGCTGGTCGCCGAGCGCGAGCGGGCCCCGTTCACCAGCCAGAACGACGTGGTCCGGCGGGCCGGGCTCAGCGTCGCCCAGACCGAGGCGCTGGCCACCGCGGGCGCCTTCAAAGGGTTCGGGCTGTCCCGCCGGCAGGCGCTGTGGAACGCCGGCTACGCCGACGACCTGGACACCCTGCCCGGCTCGGCGATCGACGCGGCTCCGCCGACGCTGCCGGGGATGAGCCCGGTCGAGCTGACGCTGGCCGACCTGTGGTCGACCCAGATCTCGCCCGACGAC
>CADCTF010000024.1:1331-1785 GCA_902805655.1 uncultured Acidimicrobiales bacterium | reverse complement strand
CTCGATGAAGGAGCCGGCGATGCCCGACGTACAGCAGGACATGAGCGGGCGGGTCGCCCTGGTCACCGGCGGCGGCAGCGGTCTGGGGCGCGCGACCTCGCTGGAGCTGGGCGCTCGTGGCGCCCATGTGCTCGTCGCCGACATCGACGCGGATACCGCGGGCAAGACGGCCGCTGCGATCGCGGAGCACGGTGGTTCGGCGGAGGCTGTGCGCCTCGACGTCACCGACACCGAGGCGGTCGACTCCGTCATCGCCGATGCAGGCGCCGCCCACGGCGCAGCCTTCGACTGCCTGATCAGCAACGCCGGCACCGACCGGGGAGCCGACATCCCCGATGTGACCGACGAGCAGTGGCACGGCGTCTTCGCCGTCAACGTGCACGGGCCCATGTATGTGACCCGGGCCTTCGTTCGGCACGTGCTGCAGCACGGCGAGCGCGAGGTGCCTGCCCAA
>CADCTF010000024.1:0-1321 GCA_902805655.1 uncultured Acidimicrobiales bacterium | reverse complement strand
GGCGCAGCTGCGGGAGCGGGTGTTCCACGTCGCCGGCCGAGGTGCTGCAGAGCGAGTCGCGCGAGCGCGGGTGGCCGGTCCGGGTCACCGCCCTCAATCCGGCGGCCATGAACACGCCGATGATGGATCAGTGGAACCTGCCGGAGGAGAAGATGATGGACCCGGCCGTGGTGGCCGGGCTCATCCACACCGCCGTGACCCTGCCGCCGCAGGTGCTGCTGCAGAGCCTGGTGGTCACCACCCGCAACGAGTACTTCCCGCGCTGATCAACTGTTCAGGTTGTCGAGAGGACATCATGGTGAGCGGGTCGTTGCGAGTGGCACTGGTGGGCGCTGGAGGGGTGGGCGAACGGCACGCCGCCACCTTGGCCACGTTGAACGACGTCGACCTGGTCGCCGTGACAGACGTCGATGCGGCTCGGGCGCAGGCTCTGGCTGACGAGCACGACGCGCGCACGTACCCCACGCAGGCCGACCTTCTCGACAACGAGACCGTGGACGCCATCTGGCTGTGCGTTCCCCCGTTCGCCCATGGCCAGCCGGAGCGGCTGGCGATCGATGCCGGGGTGCCGTTCTTCGTGGAGAAGCCACTCGGGCTCGACCTGGGCACACCCGAGGACATCGCCCGAGCGGTGGAGGCCAGCGCCCTGCCCACCGCGACCGGCTACCACTGGCGCTGCATGCCGGGCGTCGAGCGAGCGCGGGAGGTGCTCGCTGGGTCGCCGGTACGGCTGGCCACCGGCGCCTGGCTCGACAAGGTGCCGCCGGTCGCCTGGTGGACGTCGAGGTCTGGGTCTGGTGGCCAGCTCAACGAGCAGGCGACCCACCTCGTCGACGTCATGCGGGCCTTGGTGGGCGAGCCGGTGCACGTGCTCGCTGCCGGAGCGCGAGTGGCCGACCGTGACCCCGAGCTCGTCGACCCGGCGACCGCCGCGGTGCTCTCCTTCGACACCGGCGCCGTCGCCACCCTGGCCGCGACCAGCGCGCTGGCCTGGAAGGAGTCGGCGGCACTCACCTTGGTCGCCGACGGGCTGTGGGTGCAGATCGGTGAGACGAGCACCGTGCTCCGTTGGTCCGACCGGGTCGAGGAGGTACCCGACGAGGGGGCGGGCAAGGTTCGCGTGGACGCCGAGTTCTGCGCCGCCGTACGCAGCGGGGATGCCGGTGCAGTCCGGGTGCCGTACGCGGAGGCCCTGCGCACCCACCGCGTCGGCATCGCTCTCACCGAGTCGGCCGTCGCGGGCAGCCCAGTCGACCTCAGGACGAGCGATGAATGACGGCCCACGCGACGTCGGCGTCTTGCAGGTAACCCGTCCGGGCAC
>CADCTF010000023.1 GCA_902805655.1 uncultured Acidimicrobiales bacterium | reverse complement strand
TCGTCCTGATCCTCGCCGCCATCGCGATCGGCACCGTCGGCGGCGTGTACGGCGCGCGCACCGTGCAGATGACCCAGATGCCGCAGATGGTGGCGCTGTTCAACGGCGTCGGCGGCGGCGCGGCCGCGCTGGTGGCGCTGCTCGAGCTCGACGAGATCATGCCGTTCGCCGGGTCGGTGAACTGGTTCGTCCTGGTCGCCACCGCCTTCACCATCGTGGTGGGCGCGGTGTCGTTCGCCGGCTCCGTGGTCACCTTCGCCAAGCTGCAGGAGCTGATGACCTCACGGCCCGTGGTGTTCCCGGGCCTGCCCATCGTCTTCGGCGCCGTGGCGATCGCCTCGGTGGTGCTGTCGGTCCTGCTGGTGCAGGGCCCGGCGATGTGGATCGGGATCGTGCTCGGGCTGCTGGGCCTGGTCTTCGGCCTGCTGCTCGTGCTGCCCGTCGGCGGTGCCGACGTCCCGATCGTCATCTCCCTGCTGAACGCCTTCACCGGTCTCACCGTCGCCGCCGGCGGCTACGTCCTGGAGAACACCGTCCTGCTGGTGGCCGGCACCCTGGTCGGCGCCTCCGGCACCTTCCTGACCCTGCTGATGGCGAGTGCCATGGGCCGATCGGTCGCCAACATCCTCTTCGGCGCGCTCAAGGGCGGCTCGACGCTGGGCGCTGGGGAGGCGTCCGACCGGCCGGTGCGCTCGGCCGGTCCCGAGGACGCCGCGATCATGCTGGCCTACGCCGACCGGGTCATCATCGTCCCGGGCTACGGGCTGGCGGTCGCGCAGGCCCAGCACGCCCTGCGCGAGCTGGTCGACCTGCTCGTCGAGCGGGGTGCCGAGGTCGACTACGCGATCCACCCGGTCGCGGGCCGGATGCCCGGACACATGAACGTGCTGCTCGCCGAGGCCCAGGTGCCCTACGAGCAGCTGCAGGAGATGGACGAGATCAACGGCGACTTCAAGGACGCCGACGTCGTGCTCGTCGTCGGTGCCAACGACGTGGTCAACCCGGCGGCCAAGACGACGCCCGGCGCGCCGATCTACGGCATGCCGATCCTCAACGCCGACGAGGCCCGGCAGATCATCTTCATGAAGCGCTCGATGCGGCCCGGGTTCGCCGGCATCGAGAACGAGCTGCTCTTCGACGAGAAGACCTCGCTGCTCTTCGGGGACGCCAAGGACACCATGGGCAAGCTGCTCAGCGCCGTCAAGGCGCTGTAGACGGGGCACCCCGAACGCCCACGCGCCCTGGTGCTGGCTGCGGTCCTCTCACCGGCCACGGCACCCTCGGGTCGACCGACTCCGCGATCGGGTTCACGCTCGCGTGCTCCCGCGATGCGGCCGTCGCCGCGTGGCGCCAGGTCAGTCGACGATGCCGTACAGCCGGTCACCCGCGTCGCCGAGCCCCGGCACGATGTAGCCCTTGTCGTTCAGCTTCTCGTCCATCGCGCCGGTGACGATGGTCACCGGCACGTCGATGTCGGCGATCTTCTCCTCGAGGCGCGCGCAGCCCTCGGGTGCGGCCAGCAGGCAGATGGCGGTGATGTCGTCGGCGCCGCGGTCGGTCAGGAAGCGGATCGCTGCGGCCAGCGTGCCGCCGGTGGCCAGCATCGGGTCGAGCACGTAGCACTGGCGGCCGGAGAGGTCGTCGGGCAGCCGCTCGGCGTACGTCGAGGCCAGCAGCGTCTCCTCGTTGCGGACCATGCCGAGGAACCCCACCTCGACCGTCGGCAGGAGTCGCATCATGCCGTCGAGCATGCCCAGCCCCGCCCGCAGGATGGGTACGACGAGCGGCTTGG
>CADCTF010000022.1 GCA_902805655.1 uncultured Acidimicrobiales bacterium | reverse complement strand
ACCGCGTGTCGCGCGGCGATGAGTTCGCCGGCGTCCGCGGGTCCAACTCCTGACCGGGACGACCGACCACTCAGGAGCAGGACATGGGCCTCATCCACATCGAGCTCTTCGCGACCCTCGACCTCGTCGGGCAGGCGCCCGGCGGCCCCGACGAGGACCCGGAGGGGTTCCCGTTCGGCGGCTGGCAGGCGCCGCTGCTGGACGAGGTCTCCGGGGCGCAGGTCGGTGCCGCGTACGAGGGCACCGACGCCCTCCTGCTCGGCCGGCGGACGTATGACATCTTCGCCGCCTACTGGCCGCACCAGGAGGGCGGTGAGGACAACGAGATCGCCACGCTCTTCAACCGCGTCCCCAAGTACGTGGCCTCGCGCGGCAGACCGGACCTCTCCTGGGCCGGATCCACCCAGCTCGGCCCGGATCTGGCTGGTGCGGTGCGAGAGATCCGTGACCGGCACGAGCACGTGAAGGTCGTGGGGAGCCTGAACCTGGTGCAGAGCCTCCTACGCGAGAAGCTCTTCGACCGTCTCGACCTCTGGGTGCACCCGGTGGTGCTCGGCGTCGGGAAGAAGGTGTTCGACGGTGGCGCGGTGCCCACCAACCTCGCGCTCCTCGAACCGCCGGCGGCCGGTCCGAAGGGCACCGTGTACCTCCGCTACGGGCTCGCCGAGGGCACGCCGGCGACGGGGGACATGAGCGCCCCCGATCGGGGCGCCGCCGTCACTCGGTGACGTCCAACCGCACGTCGACCTTGTTCGCATAGAAAGCGATGTGGCCGGCGATCTCCGCCACTGCGTCATGCGGCTTCTCGTAGAACCACACCGAGTTCTCGAGCACGCCGCCATCGGTCACCACGCTGAAATACCCGGCATCCCCCTTGAACGGGCAGTACGTCGTGTGCTCGGTGCGCTCCAGCACGGCGGGGTCGGCGTCGTCCAGCGGCAGGTACTGCACAGCCGGGTAGCTGGCCTCCTGCAGGGTCAACGCACGCGTGGAGTCGGCCAGCACTCGGTCACCGAGCGACACGACGACCCTCCCGCCGGTGGGCGTCACGGTGATGGGGTGGGTTTCGCTGGGCAGCAGCACGGGCTTCGTCATCGTGCCCACGCCAACCGCTCCGAGCCCAAGGCCATTCCGCAGGTTCGGTGGTCAGGTGATGAGCCTCAGCAGGCGGAGGAGCTCGTCCGGTCGGTCGGGCTCGAGGTCGTGGCTGGTGGTGGTGCTTCCGGGTTCGTAGAGCACGACCCGGTCGGCCAGGTGGGCGATGTCGTCCAGGTCGTGGGTGACGACGATGGCCGTGAGGTCGTGCGCGTCCACGAGGTCACGGACGAGCTGGCGGAGTGACCTGCGGGTGGGTTGGTCCAGGGCGCTGAACGGTTCGTCGAGGAGCAGCAGGCGCGGTTGGCCGGCCAACGCCCTGGCGAGCGCGATGCGTTGCTGTTCGCCGCCGGACAGCGTGGCGGTGGGCGTGGTGGCGAGGTGTCCGGCGTGGACCCGGTCGAGCCAGCTGCCGGCGAGCTCCCGGCGTCGGGTCCGGTTGCCGGTGCGGACGGCGATCGCGACGTTGTCGAGCGGGCTGCGATGTGGGAGGAGGCCGGCGTGTTGGAAGACCATGCCGAGCCGACGGTCCTGGGTGGGCACGTGCACCCCTCGGGCGGGGTCGGCGACGACGCTGTCGCCCAGTGCGATGGTGCCGCGGTCCGGTCGGAGCAGCCCGGCGACCGTGGCGAGGGTGACGCTCTTGCCCGATCCGGACGGACCGAACAGGGCGGTGATCCCCGCGCTCGCGGTGAAGTCGGCAGTGACGGTGAACGCGCCGACCGTCGTCGTGATGTCGACCGTGACGCCGGGGTCGGCGCGGGACCGATCGGTCGTCACGTGCGCCGGGTGGACAGGCTGGTGACCGTCAGGAGGACGACCACGGCGATGCCGGCGAGGATCAGTGCACCAGTGCGGGCCGCGGAGTCGTTGCCGGCTTGGACCGAGTCGTAGACGGCGATCGGCAGGGTCTGTGTTCGGCCGGGGATGTTGCCGGCGACCATCACGGTCGCGCCGAAGTCGCCCAGGGCGCGGGCGAAGCCGAGCGCGATCCCGGCGAGGACCCCACGACGCGCCATCGGCAAGGTGACGAGGGTGGCGATGCGCCACTCGGGATGACCGGCGACGCGCAAGGCGGCCTCGAGCCGCGGGTCGACGTCTTCGATGGCGGCGCGGCCGGTGCGGACCACGAACGGCAGGGCCGACAGCGACGCAGCCACCACAGCTGCGGTCGGGGTGAAGACGAGCGGTCCGCCGAACAGCCTCTCCCAGGCTCGTCCGACCGGGCTGTTCACGCCGAGCGTGGTCAGCAGGTAGTACCCGAGCACCGTCGGGGGCAGCACGATCGGCATCGTCGCAACCGCCTCCAACAACCCCCGACCGCGGAAGCGGCCCTTGGCGAGCAGGTAGGCCAGCCCGATGCCGACCATGGCCGCCACGACGGTGGCGGTGGCGGAGACCCGGAGCGACAACCACAGGGGGAACCAGTCGGTCACGGCTGCGGCCTCGTCAGCTCGTCGGCAGCGCTTCGCCGGGCAGCACGAACCCGTACCGCACCATCACCTCACGCCCGGCAGGCGACCCCAGGAACCTGGCGAAGGCGGCGGCCGCGTTGCCGTGCTCGCCTCTAGAGGTGACCACGAGCGCCTGCTCGAGCGGCTCATGGAGCTCGGCCGGCACCAGCGTGTACTGGCTGCCGTCGGCGATCGCCAACGACAGGGCGACGATCCCGATCTCCGCATTGTTTGACTGCACGATGCGGAACGTGTCGGAGATGTTCTCCCCGTAGACGAGTCGCGATCGGATCCGGTCGTGGACTCCGGCCGACTTCAGCGCCTGTTCCGCCGCAAGTCCGTACGGAGCGTGATCAGGGTTGGCGATGGCGATCCGCCGGTAGCGGGCGTCGGTCAGCTCCTCGATCGACTTCGGCAGGGCGACCCCGGACGGCGCCCACAGCACGATCCGGCCGAGTGCGTAGTCGGCCTTCGTCGTCGCCACGCCCCGCCCGGAGGCGATCACCTCGTCCACGAAGGAGACGTTCGCCGCCGCGAACAGATGGAACGGCGCGCCGTTGACGATCTGCTCGCGCAGCTGTCCCGACGACCCGAACGAGAACGTCACCGACGTCCCGGTCGCGGCTTCGAACGCCTGGCCGAGCTCTTCGAACGCAGGGCGCAGGTCGCTCGCCGCCGCCACCGTGATCCGGTCGACCTCCAGAGCCCCCGGCGGCGACGCACCGTCAGCGCCGCAACCCACCAGCACCATGGCCACGGCCGCACCGACCAGCACACCGACGGCACGGCGAGTCCAACTTGGGGCATCGGCGGTGCTCATGCGACGCGGTTCCCCTGCCGGGAGAGGCTGTAGCCGCCGACGAGGTCGAGCCGCACCCGCAGCGAGGCGCTGTTGAGCGCTTCCACCAGAGCGACGGCCGCGGGCAGCGTCGCCCAGCGCTCGTCGAGCCACACCTCCACCGTGTGCTCCTCCAAGGGCGCGAAGCCGACGCCGAACGACCGTGCCGCAGGCTCCATCGTCAGACCGGCGGTGGAGCCGGACGCCACTCGACGGGCAACATCGACATGCCCCTCGGCGACCGGTCCCGGCACCGACCTCGGGGCGCCGATGCGCTCCAACGCCCGTGCGAACGCCAGCTGCGTGGCGGCGCCTGGATCGCGCTGCACGACCCGCAGGCGCCGCTCCGCGATCTCCTCCACCGAGGGCACCCCCGACGCCCGGCCGGAGGCCACCCCGACGAGCCAGCGCGCCAGATGCCATCGCCGCACCGGAACCGGCGGCACCGGCAGCGCACCGGCGGGGCCATGTACCACCACACCGTGGACACGGCCTGCGTCCAACGCGTCGATGGACCGGCCCGTCGAGGCATGGACGGTCACCACCCGATGCCCCGTCACCCGCTCGACGAGCCCGGCCAGGACCCCGAGCGCCGGATCGCAGCCGGCGATCACCAGACCGTCATCGCGACCATCCGCCAGCATCGACATCTGGCCGCCTTCAGTTGTGGCGGCATCGGCCAACGCCCACCGCTCCGAGCTGGCGATGCCGTGCTCGGACGGGACCGCCACCACGGTGTCGCCGACGCGTGCGACCACGATCGGCACACCCGCAGGCGGCAGCACGTGTCCGAGCACCGGCAAGGGACCGGCCGCCCGCGCGATGAACAGATCTTCCACCGAACGCCCCAGCGCCCGGGCCATCGCGAGCGCCGCGGCGACGTTGGGCACGTGACGACCCGCTTCCACCGCACTGACCAGCTGGCGGCTGACCCCGGCCCGCTCGGCCAAGTCGCCCTGCGACCAACCCTTGCCGGTGCGGTACTCCCGGATCCTGGCCGACATGCCAGGAACCTATCGCAAGCCCCGCGCCGAGAGGACGGCACCCACGACACAGATCCCCGCCAGCGTTCGCAGCCCGGCCGTGGCATCGAAGGGAATGAGGGTGGCCACGCCGGCCCCGGCGACCCAGCACAGCTGGAAGATCGTCTCGTAGCGGGCGAAGGTCCGGCCTCGGACCGCTTCCGGTGCGTCGTGCTGGAGCAGGCTGTCGAAGGCCAAGCGGCCTGCGCCCGTCCCGAAGCCGACGGCACCGGCGACGATCGCGGCGGCTTGGACGTCGAAGCTGCCGGCGGCCCACCACGACGCGCCGGCCATGACCGCGAGCGCGCCGAGTATGAGCACCGACTCCGGCACCAGAGCCCGAAGCACCGGCGCGAGCACCGACCCGACGAAGCCGCCGAGCCCGGCGGCGGCCGCGACCACCGCGAGCGAAGACGCGTCCTCACCCGAGGCTCGGAGGAGGAACGCGACGAGGAAGGTCAGGAAGCCGACGGCGGCGCGGCTCGTGGCCATGCCGATGCCGCCTGCGACGAGGCGGGCGCTGAGAAGCCGGCGGTAGTCGCCGACCCGTTCTCGCGGTTCGTTCCGCCGGTCGGGGCGGGGCAGCCGGATGCCGACGGCGCCGATGGCGGCGAAGCCGACGGCCGCGAGCCGCAGCGCGAGGTCGGTGCCGACCGCGGCGTTGGCTGCGGCGGCGAGCCCGGCCCCCACCGCGGACCCCGCCACCGACACCACGGCGAGGCGGGAGTTGCCCCAGATCAGCGCTCGGTGCGGGGGGAGGGCGTCGGGGACGAGGGCGCTGCGGCTCACACCGTGGATCCGGGACAGGACGAGCAGCCCGAACGCGAGCGGGTACAGCGAGAGCCGGTCGGTGCGGCTCGACAACAGGATCGCAAGCACGCCCCGGGCGATCCCGGCGCCGATGATGGCCACGCGGTAGGCGCCGCGGGTCCGGTCGAGGAGCGGACCGGCCAGGGGTGACAGCAGTGCGAACGGGGCCATGGTCATGGCCAGGTAGAGGCCGACCTTGTCCCGCGCTTCACCGATGGGAACGGCGAAGAACAGCGTGTTGGCGAGAGCCACAGCGACGGCGGCGTCCGCCGCGGCATGGGCGAACTGAGCTTGCGCCAGGTGCCGGAAGGGCGGCCACCTCTTCGGCGACGATAGGTCGACCGACGGCTCACCGGTCCCGGAGGGCCGCTCCTGGTTCATGCGACCTCCGGGCAGCATCGTGTTCGGTCGCGATCACTCTGCCCGGCACGCTGTCGCCCACCCGTGCCGGACAACATTCGAGCGTCCTACCAGCCTTCGGTACCGTCCCAGCCCCAGGCCGGCAGAGGAAGGTCGCTCGGCACCTCGCCTGGGGCGGCCCATCGGTGGTTGAGCACGGCCGTGGCCCAGGTGAACCAGGCGACCAGCTGGAAGCGCAGACGTGGATCCGTTGGAACGTGAGCGTCATCGAGCGCGAGGACGAAGGCCGCGACCGCCCGCCCGTCCATCTGCTCGTGTGGCCCGTTGCCGCTGTGCGTTCGCGCCACCTCGGAGTAGCTGCCGAGCGACGTCGTGTAGGTGGCCGGGCCACCGAGCTGCTCCGAGAAGTAGGCGGCGAGGCGCTCGGTGTGGTGCGGGTGGATGCCCCGCTCGAAGGGGTGAGCCAGGATCGGATCGGCCAGACAGCGTTCGTGCCACGCCTTGGCGAGCGCCAGCACGGTCTCGGCTCCACCCATCGCCTCGTAGATGCTGCGCTCCACGATCCGCAGCGTACGCGTGACCTCTGCTCCGGACCGGTGCCGAGGCGCGGAGACCAGCGATCATCCTCCCTCGGGTGGCGGTCGCGGCTGGCTTGCGAACACGATGGATGTGATGACCAGCCGGCTCTTCGTCGTGGTCTCCGGGCCACCCGCCAGCGGCAAGTCGACGCTCGCGCCGGCGCTCGCCGACCAGCTGAACCTCCCGTTGCTCGCGAAGGACACGATCAAGGACGCGATCATGTCGGTCCTGTCCGTGCCCGACGTCGAGACCTCGCGACAGATCGGGAGAGCCGCCGTTCGGGCCATGCTCGCCCTTGCCGCAGCCTCACGCCCGGGCGCCGTGATCGAGAGCAACTTCTACCGCTCAGTCGCGAGCGCCGACCTCCTCGCGTTGCCCGGGTCGGTGATCGAGATCTTCTGTCGCTGTGACGCCGCCGTCGCGGCCGAGCGCTACCGGGTCCGTGCCGGGACCCGCGACGCCGGTCACTTCGACTCGATCCGGACGCCTGAGGAGCTGTGGAACGACGAGGTGAGTGAGCCAGTCGCCGGCGGTTGGCCGCTGCTCGAGGTCGACACGAACGGCCCGGTCGATGTTGCGTCAGTGGTGGCCTTCATTCGCAACAGGAGCTGATCCGCCCAAGAGCCGGGAGCGCCCGGCCGATGCTCGGGCGTCAGGAGAAGTGGAGCGTGGGCCAGCCCTCCCACGCCGCCACGCTCCGCAGCAGGCGGTCCGGGTTGACGGCTACCGGCGAGCCGCAGGCCCGCAGCACCGGAAGGTCGGAACCCGAGTCGGCGTAGGCGGTCGCGGATGCGAGGTCGCGCGGGCCAAGCTCCTGTTCCAAGCGGACGAGCTTGGCCCGACCGTGGCAGAAGGGTGCGGACAGGTGGCCGGTGTACCTGCCCTCGACCACCTCGGCCCGCGTGCCGACACCACGCACCACCGGGTTGATCGCCGTGGCCACCGCCTGCACCAGCTCGTGAGGGCTCGAGGACAGCAGCACGACATCGTGGCCGGCGGCGATGTGACGATCGAGGAGCCAACGCGCGCCGGTGAAGACCTCGGCGGCGATGGAGACGGCCACCCGGTCTGCCACCTCGAGCAGAGGGGCTTGCTCGACGCCCGCAACAGCGGTCAGCAGTGAGGCTCGGAGCTGTTCGATGGCGCGCGGGCTGAGGCCCCGAGCCGCGAACAGCGCCTCACGGACGAGGTGGCCCACCAGGTCCTTGCGGCGGACGACGCCTGCCTCCCCGAGCGCCCGAGCCAGCCGGGCGAGGCTCGAGCCTCGCACCAGCGTGCGGTCGAGATCGAACACCGCGAGACCCGTGGCCTGCGCCGCGCCACCGCTGGGGGGCGACAACTGCGCTGCGCTGACCATTGATCGGAGTATGACGGGCTCGACTGTCATCGAGGCTTCGAGCGGGCGACTGCCGGATGAACCTTTGGCTGCGGGTTCGCCGTGAGCATCCTTCAGGGGGCTCGGGGGCATCGGAGGGTTCTTCTTCGTCCCGCCCGCCCGACACGCAGCGGACCGAAGCCGTTCAACTTGCTTCCCTAGGTTCCCGTGGCGTGCTGACGATACGAAGCTCGCTCCTCCGGGCCGTGGTGGTTGCGGTCTGCCTCGCAACCGCAGCGGTCGTGACCGTTGCGCCGGCGAGCGCGGCGCCTCCCTCTGCGCCGTACATCTCCGAGATCCACTACGACAACGCAGGGACGGACGTGGGTGAGTTCGTCGAGGTGCACGTGCCGGCGGGCGCCAGCACCGCCGGCTGGTCGGTGGTGCTCTACAACGGCAACGGCGGAGCCGCCTACGGCACCCAGCTGCTACCCGCCGTCACGGTGCCCCCCGGTGGGCCCCCCGCAGCAGTCGTCGTCTCGTACTCGACCAACGGGGTGCAGAACGGCTCACCCGACGGCGTGGCGCTGATCGACTCGGCCGGAACGGTCGTGGAGCTGCTGTCCTACGAAGGCACGCTCACGGCGACGAGCGGACCGGCCGCAGGCATGACAAGCGTCGACATCGGCGTGGCCGAGGCCGGAACCGAGCTCACCGGCCAATCGTTGTCTCGCGCCTACGACGTGGCCACTGATCAGCTCGTCTGGCGTGGCCCGGCGCTCGCGACGATGGGGACGCCGAACCCGACGATCGACGACCAGCCCACCCAGCCATGTCGCACGGTCCCGTCCCACGAGATCGGGGCTGTGCAGGGGAGTGGCTTCTCCACTCCGCTCGACGGACAGCAGGTCTCGGTGCGGGGCGTGGTAGTGGGAGACACCGGGAGCCTCGGAGGCTTCTACCTCCAGGACGCCGACGGCGACGGCGACCTGACGACGTCGGACGGCATCTTCGTGGCCAGCTCGACCGACGTCGCCCTGGGCGACATCGTCCAGGCGTCCGGCGTCGCACGGGAGAGCTTCGGCGAGACGCAGATCGGCTCGGCAGTGGTCGAGATCTGCGATACGTCGGGGAACCAGTCGACGCTGCCCGATGCTCGTCCGCTCGACCTGCCGTCCGGCGACGTCGCCCGCGAGTTGCTCGAGGGGATGCTCGTGACGCCCGTCGACGTGCTGACCGTGAGCGAGATCTTCGACCTCACCCGCTTCGGCGAGCTGACCCTCTCGGAGGGCGGGCTGCTCGTACAACCCACCGAGCTGGCCCGACCGGGGCCCGAGGCCGAAGCGATCGCGGCCGAGAACCTCCGCCGCATGATCATCCTGGATGACGCCCGGAGCGCCGGCACCAGCGTGACGGCGGTGGCGCCGCTGCCGATGACGACGATCCGCTTGCCGGTGGCGTCGAAGTCCTCCGGCCAGTGCTGGGGGTGGATCAGCTCG